>CBDVBS010000001.1:0-25165 GCA_965372275.1 uncultured bacterium
ACCAGTTCGCGTCAACGGCATAATTGAAAACGAGGAAATCTGAGGTGTTCTCACCGAAGTCGATCACATAATGCCGCCTGTTTGAAGCACCCGCCGAGAAACGTCCGCGAAGGCCCATGTTGAGTTCGATCACATCTTCGTTCGCGGTCAATCCGTCGGCGAAATACTTATATCCGTTGACCGTAGAATTATAAGACGCATATGAATCAGGCGCGCCGAGCAGCCCATCCTTGTAGCCGTATATTCCCTGGTCGTGGAACTCCCGGGGATTCCACCATCGCGTGAATCCGTCGGCATTGGTTAATCGCGGCTCCATTGGGTGAGGAGATCACGATGTCGTCGTCCTCGAACCCGTCGAGGCTTCCGTCGGTGATCACAATCCCCTTCACATCGAATCCCATAAATTCCATCGCCCCGTAGAAAGGGTGAGTGATGATTATGTCGGTTTCGACGGTCCCGTTGTCCCAGTCAATGACGAGAGTTTCCCATCCGAGAGTAAGGTTGGTGAGCGGCGGGGGCTCAAGGAACGGCAGCACGTTGACATGGAACTGCACATCCCGCAGCGGCACAACATCAACGGTTTTATTGGCAAGGTCGATTGCGACGCTGAAGTAGCCGAGAAGTGTATGGGATTCCGAGCCTTCCGGCAAACGGGAGCCTGCTTCCTGCGGTGGGAGAGGTTCGATTAAATTACTCTCCCCGGAGCTGCATGCACCCATGAAGTTCAGTGCCAATATCAGCAGGATTGCTACCGGAATATTCAACCTCAGGTTCATCAACATATCCTCCTTAGGATCACCATTCATTCATCAGGTCCCCGACGCGTATTAAATCTTTCGATACACGGTTCAAAAATATCGAACCCTTCCATCGGTATACACTCTCCGCATAATTTTTCTGACTACATGCTTTGATGCATTTCATCGCGATTTACTATCAATACCCTTATCCGGCATAATTAATATGAATATCGTTTGAAGCGGAAAAATCCTTAGACGGATGACGCATTTTTCAAGTCCGGGTGCCGTCTACAAGCGAGTCTTCGAAGCTTGTAGGTGACCAGGCTAAAGGTTTCGCAGTGAATATATAATACGAGACACCCACAAGCACATACAATCCCCGTGAAAAATCTACATCAATTTGTGCTTGTGGGCGGCACCCAGGTGTTCCGAAACAACGGGAAATTATCTTGATGGCACGGTCTGGCGAGTCTTCGAGGCTGACCGTGGTCTTGGCATGTGGTCCGGAATAACCACGGTCAGCCTCGGTTGCAGGGCAACCTCGACAGACCGTGCCGTCACGAACGAGAGATTCATATATCAGGGTGCAGCTATAGGATGCCCTCACGCCGTTTTGCACTGAACCATTCGACGAATTTCGGTATTCCTTCCTTAATCGTTGTGGTCGGTTCATAACCCAATAGTTCCGTGCTGCGGGTCACATCGGAGTATGTGACAGGCACATCCCCGGGCGCCTCGGGATGGCGTTCGATAACCGGTTCAACGTCCATGGCATTTGCCACGGTACTCACGAGGTCGTTGAGCTTAACGAGATGCGTTGAGCCGAGGTTGAGGATCTCATATGGACCACCTTCGCGGTCAAGTGCGGCCACAAGTCCCTGCGTAATATCATTAATATATGTGTAATCACGCGATGATTCACCATCGCCGAATACCGGGATCGACTTGCCTTCATCCATCAGACGGGCGAATTTATGGATCGCCATCTCCGGCCTTTGACGAGGGCCATAGACGGTGAAGAAGCGAAGGGTGGTGGCTTTAAATCCGTAACGGTTGTGGTATGCGTGAACATAACCCTCGGCGGCGAGTTTGCTCGCGGCGTATGGACTGATCGTAAGCTGGGTTGCATGATAAGGGGCGAACGGGATGTCTTCATTTATGCCGTACACTGATGACGATGAGCCGTAGATGAAATGTTTGACACCCGATTCCGACGCCTTCCGGAGGAGGTTGATAGTGCCGATGACATTCAGTTGCTCATAGAGGAACGGGTCATCCCATGATGGACGCACCCCTGCACGGGCGGCGAGATGGAGGATATCGGTGAAGTCGTATATTGAGAAGATATTATCGAGTTCGTCTTCATTGCGGATATCCCCGACGACGCCCATGAAGTTCGGACGATCCTGCGCGATTTTGATGTTATCCCTTTTTATTGCGGGGTCGTAGAAATCGTCGAAATTATCGAGGCCGATAACCGTATGCCCCATTTCGAGGAATTTCTCGACGGCGTGACTTCCAATAAATCCTGCTGAACCGGTGACGAGAACCGTACGTTTCATTCGTGTCTCCTAAAGCGGACAAGGGTAGCGTGTAATGTAGAGGATGGCAAGTAGCATTGCGAGTACGTAGCCCGGCATCTCATTTGCCGGGTAATAAACTTGGGCGGGCTGATATTACTGGAGCGGAGTATAACGTGTGAAGAATCCCGGCAAGTGAGATGCCGGGCTACGATACTGCTTGATGGGGAATACCGTTATGGCCTATAATTTACATAACCTATTCTTGGGGTAAAACTTATGAATCAATCAGAACTCGGACGGTTAGAGAAAGCCAATCCTCGGGAAGTCTGGAAGAACGAAGCGACGGACTTCACGCCTTGGCTGGCTGAACAAGAAAACCTGAAACTCCTCGGGGACTCAATTGGCGCGGACCTCGAACTGGTATCCGTTGAGGAAAGCGTGGGTTCCTTCTACGCGGACATCCTCTGCAAAGACGCATTTAACGGCACATACGTTATTATTGAGAACCAGCTTACTAAGACCGATCATTCTCATCTGGGTCAATTGCTTATTTATGCTGCGGGATTGAACGCCTCAACAATCATCTGGATCGCGGAGCTGTTCACCGAGGAGCACCGTGCCGCACTGGACTGGTTGAATAATCGCACGTCCGAGGATGTCAACTTCTTCGGACTTGAAATAGAACTATGGCGTATCGGTAAGTCCTCCTACGCGCCGAATTTTAATATTGTATGCAAACCCAATGAATGGAGCCGGGATTTCAAAGGGAAGGCTGATGATAAGGAGCTTTCAGATTTGCAGTGTCTTCAGTTGGAATACTGGACAGTATTTGACAGGCTAATAAGGAAAAACTCAATAAATATCAAGCCCAAGAAACCCCGGGCGGCCCATTCAATGCGGTTCTCCATCCAACGGTCGGGATTCATACTCTCAGCAGTAGCCTCAACCTGGAATTCCGAAATGGATAATTGGGAAACCAGCGAAATCCGTGTAGGGATTGTCATTGACCACAGAAACGCTGATCAATATTTTAGTTTACTCATTAAAGACAAAAATGATATTGAGCAGGCTCTTGGAGAATCCTTGGTTTGGGAGAATCTGGACGGTGTTAAGAGAAGCAAGATATCCCTCAGAAAAGCGGCTGACATCAACAATAAGAAGGAATGGGACAAACAGCATAAGTGGTTGCTGGACAGGCTCGAAGCGATACATGCGGTTTTCAGTCCCCGCATCAGCCAATTACCAAGGGAATAAAAATGTTTTGTTTACCGGGATAAATTATCCATTTAGTATTATAGCATTTCAACCCCCTTTGTCAGGAATTAATCCAGAGCTACATCCTATCAAGGGGCAGTGCCGGGCTACATGAGTAGTAACTTCTAAATATGCAGCCATCAATTAAACCGGAAGAACAGCACATCCCCTTCCCGGACGGTGTATTGTTTTTTTTCGATGTTGAGTTTGCCCGCGTCGCGGATGGACTTGACGGAGCCGTGTTCCTCGAGGTCGCGGAAGTTGAAGACCTCGGCGCGGATGAAACCCTTCTGGATATCGGTATGCACCTTGCCCGCCGCGTCGTGAGCGTTGGAGCCGCGCTTAAGCTGCAACGCGCGGGCCTCTTTATCATTGCCGACATAGAAGGTGATGGAGTCGAGAATATCGTATGCGGCTTTGACGATGAAATCGCAACAGAGTTCGCCGTAGCCGTATTCATTAAGGAACGCCAACTTCTCATCGTGATCTTCAATTTCGAGGAGTTCACATTCCAGACCGACGGGAGTACCGATGCCCATGAATCCCTTGGAGTTACATTCACGTAATGCTCTTTCGACGTCAGCTTTCTCGGACCGGAAGTTGACATTGACGATCCCAATGGCGGGTTTCTTTGACATAAACGCGAAGTGGGAAAGCATCTTCTCATCGCTCGGCAGAAATTCGATATCCTTCAGGGGTTGTTCCTTTTCAAGGATCTCTTTCACTTTCATCAGGACGTCGCGTTCGGGGATGCCGTCCTTTTTGCCGCGTCCGATCTCCTGGGAGAGTTTCCTGAGACGGTTATCGACAACCTCAAGGTCGCTGAGGATCAACTCGTCGCTGAGATCGCGCAGATCGCGTATGGGGTCAACTGTGCCGCGCGGGTTGTAGATGTTTTCATCGATGAACCCGCGTACCAGCAGCAGCAGGGCGTCGGCGGCCCGCGCGTGGCCGAGGAATTCATCGGACAATGCCCTTTCGCCGCCGGTCAGGTTATCGACATCAAGGAATGTGATTTCAGCGGGAGAGATCTTCTCGCTTTCATATTCCTTTGCCACCCGGTCCAACCTTGGATCGGGAACCTTATGGTTGAGCAGGTTCAATACCGGGGCTTTCCCGGACGGCGGATTTGCCTTCCCGCCCAATATTCTGAACAGGCTCGTCTTACCCGCACCATGATATCCCACGATTGCAATACGCATCGGTCATCACCTCTCCGGCAAGAATACGGTGAAATAGAAGTCAGTGACATCACCTTCAGTGAGGATGTCGTTTATCATATCCATCAATTCACGGCCTGTTTCGAAACGGCTGTCTTCTAAGGATGACCAGGCACGTCCAGAAAGAGCCTCGCGTGTAAGTGCAACGATATCGGGATGTTTCAGATCGAGTTCTTTAGCCACCGCTTTGGCCGGCACTTCGAGCGCGAAGGCGAATCGCAGCTTGCGGTAAGGCTCGCTGTCGGCGCCCAGGTCAACCATCATAACCGGGTCTTCGAAACCGTGATAGATATCCGAGAAGAAGTTATCTATATCGTCGTCACCATCTTCCCCGTCATCCGATGCTTCTTTCCCGATGAAAGTGCGGGAGAACGTGTTTACTTCGTAGTCAGAGAATGTCGTGGTCATGACCAACTCGGTACCGTCAAGGAAATCCGCCCGTGTTTCGATAACATCGGGAAGCATGAATCCGTCGATGGTCGTGTATTCGATTTCGCTCCGGAAGAGGATATTTTCATCGTCGTGGGTGAGTATCATCTCCGTATAGATGGGGATATCGTCCGATTCGCGTATGTAGAGTCCGAACGGGGGGCGGAAGTTGGTCTCTTCAATCGGAGTGAAGTGCAGAACATGGCATTCGGTACCGTCGTGCTCATCCATGCCGACATACTCGATATCGTACACGGCCAACAATGCCTGCTTGAGTGCCGGGTTTGACAGCATTACCGGATCATCACCCCTGAGACGTGTGCTACTCAGGACGTCCAGACCGGTTACCGGGGAATTTGTTATCTCCATTCTGAAATCAAACGGTGCAATGTAGGTGATGTCCATTCCGATGACGGGCATTTCAAGCAGGGCGAGGAAACCCATGCTGCCGGAAGGGTCGCCATCGACGCGGGTTTCCATTTCGGCGTGGCATGTGAATCCCGACAATCCTTCCGGATGCCGCGCATCGGAGATGTCATCGAGTATTGCCTCGGCTTTGGGATCGGCATCGGCCAAGGTGAGTGTGGGTAAATTGAAGAGCAGCAGTATGAATAATGCCGTATATAAGGTTACTCGTTTCATAATAAAAAGGGCTCCTCCTTGCAGGACCGGCATATTTCATGATATCACATTGCTATAACGTGTTCATTCCCGCACGGGGAGGGTCGGTTAAATTTCCGTCAAAATATCGTATCCGTGTCGGAAAGAGCTTCCAGTTGATATCATAGTGCAACATCGTTGCATGTTGCGAGTCTTAAGCACGGTGAGGATTATTGACCGAATCGGAGGAAAAGAAAAACGCGGACAACCCCGATGAGAATCCGGGTAACGCAGAGGATTTCGTAGAGGAAACCCTGCTGGAATTTACCGATGAGGCCAGCGGCGACGAGTCGATATCGGATATCGGTGAGGCGTCCGAATCGGGGGATGATTACGTGCACCGGAAGGGCGGTATAAGTGTCGATGAGGTCCTGTCGAAGAGGCGCCTGCTGGAATTTGAGGCTCCCGCAATCGAAATAGAGCAACTGGCTGCTGCTGAATCAGGGGATGATGCCGCGATTCACGATGCCCGCCCCGAAGTGAAAGCCGATCCGGTTGAGAAGGAAGAGAAGAAGCGTCCGCTTGAAATAAGGACGACGCCGTTGGGAGAAGGTCAATGGGAGGTTAAGCAGACCAGACCGGAAGACGCCGAGGCTAAGGTCAGGGCGGATAAGTTTGAAGTCAAGCCGGTTCCAGGCGATAAGGTCAGGGTTGATCACGCGCATCTCACCAGGCTGGATGAAAGTCTCAAGGATGAATTAATTAGGATCAGGAAAGAGACGGACCGGGTGTTGATACCGGGTGAATTCCTCGAAGCGCGCAGGCGCCTTGCCGAGGAAGGGGTGCTTGAGTGCCCGGTGTGTAAGATACAAGTGGAGAACAGGCCCGCCAAGGTGGATCATTGCCCGAAATGCGGACTTGCGCTGGATGATTACCTTGGGGAGTACAAGGCTGATTGGGAACGTAAGTACAGGTTTAACCTCACATCTACCGCTAAGGAACAAGAGGACGTTACCACCAGTATTAAGGACCTATTCCCTTTAAAGAAAAAGCGTGAGAGGACAAAATGGGAAGATTGGAAGGAAGAGCAGGGATTAGATCCCGAGGCCGAACTACTCGCGTGTCCGGATTGCAGTTATACTGTATATGATGATCCATTCGTGGCGAACAGGTGTCCCAATTGCAGGATACCGCTCGATCTGCATCTTCAGTTTCCGCGTCCATATGTCGAGGAACGTGAGAAGAGTACTAAAGGACGACGGAGGGGGTTGGAAAAGAAGAAAAAGAAATAAGGGCAACAACCCTTATTGACCGATTAAATTATATCGACGGGTTGAGGGTTCTATGGAGAAACTTGTATGGGTCTCGCTGATGATCATCCTTATCATCGGCCTCCTTCTCGCACCGGGTTGTGTTTTTGACGATGGAAGTCAATCGTCAAAAGAGCTTAAAGCTGCTGTTAAGCGGCTCAAGGATGACGATCCGCTTGTAAGGATCAAGGCGCTTGAAGACCTCTATGCATTGGGCTTAGCAGGTGATATTCCCGACCCTGGGGAAGTCTTACCACATGTGATCGAACGGTTCGATGACGAAGATCCGTTTGTCAGGGCGTGGGCGTATTCATGCGCACTACCGGTTGCCGGGATCAATACCAGTTCAATTGTGCTCAAACTGGATAATAAGGAGGAGGATGTCAAGGGAATTATGGAGGAGTTCCCGGGAGTGGGTATGTTGATGCCGCACTTGGTAGACGGTCTCAGTGATGACTCGCAGGCTGTTAAGCTTGTTATCGTTCATATATTGCATAACCTGGTCCCCTTTTCAAGAGAAGCCCTCCCGGGGTTAGTGGAAGTATTCGTTGACCAACGAAACGACGCCCAGGTCGATACCGATCCGGATATTCCCGGCATCACAACAACCGACCTGCGAATGTCAGCTTTAGCTATCCTTAACCACTTGGGTGATATACCGCTGACAATCAAGCCTGATGTGCTTGATTTCCTCGGCAGCGCAGACCCGGCGCGATGCTCTGCCGCCTTGGAGGCGTTAAAGCATATCGGTCCGGAAGCCGGGGTTGTTGATGCGATTATTGTATTACTTGACGAAGGAAGAGACGCCGGGGTCTTGAACCGGGCATTATTGGTGCTTGCCACATATGGCGAGGATGCAATACCCGCTATCCCGGCGGTTGTCAAACTTCTCGATGCCGATATTCAGATGGCACTTGGGGTGAATGTTAACATCGCCGTGATATACCTTCTTGGCATCCTCGCAAATTACTCGGATGATGCCGTATCACACTTGATCGAGTTATTTGATGATGATGACGCTGACATCCGATGGAACGCGGTTACGGCGATTAAGGGTGTTGATGCCAAACCGGATGTTCTCGAAGCACTGCTGCGTGCGCTTGACGACGAAGATCCGAAAGTAAGGGAACAAGCCGCGCAGGCTCTTGGACAATATATTGAAAATTCAGAAATCCTCATCCCGCGTTTGGAAGAACTTGCACTGAATGACAAGAATGAAGACGTCCGCAGCTCCGCCGGGTTTGCGGTGGAACGGTTGAAGGGTATATACAAATTCCCAACCCAGCCCATTGAAGAGATAGATTTGGAAAAATACAAGGACGACCCGGAAGGATTGTTCAAGGAACTGGTCGGTCGGTTTGGTGAAGGGGAATTGTTGGCGAGGCAGTATGCAGTCAATCTACTTGCCGAGCAATTCCCGGAGGAGGCATACCCGGTTCTGATAAATGCAATAACCGATGCGGACCCGCTGATTAGAGGAGCTGTGCCTGTTGCACTTGGAAAGATCGGCAAAGGGAAGCCCGGGACACTGCCGGTGTTGTTGGATGCCCTCGAGGATGAGAACAGGGATGTGCGTATAGCAGCCGCGATGGGGATTTGCTTGCTGGAGGATGAAGCGGTACCAGCGGTACCGGTACTTCTTGAAATGCTGCAGGATGAAGATGAGGTTTTACGTGGCAAGGTAGCCGAAGCCCTTGGGTATGCCGGTGGAATTTCCCCGTATGAAGTAATCCCGGCGCTGGTTGGGATATTCGCGGACGAGGGAATATACCCGCCATCGCAGGCCGTGATTTCTTTAGCCGCTTACGAAGAATCGGCTGTTCCATTATTGATTGAAAACCTGGGGAATGAGGATAAGCGAATCCGGTATCATTCTCTGGAAGCGCTTGCCCTGATTGTTCGGGTGATAGCAGTGGAACAGAACTACCCGGATATTGCCGAGCAGGAGGGGAAGTTCGATCCGAGCAAAGTGTACGCCATTAATTTTGAAGTGATGACCCTGAAGGACCGGGCTTTCATTGAAGAAGCGATACCGTTGATTATAGGGTTCATGAGTGATACCGATGGCGAAACACGTTTCGTCGCGAAGGAGATCGGCATACGTGCGGCACCGGAAGAAACGGCGATGAAGCTGATCGAATTGCTCGATGATGTAGATATGAGATGCGATGCCATCAGCTTTCTCCGCGAGCTTGAACCGATGCCGAAGGATGCAATCCCGGTGCTGATCGGCATTATCGAGTCAGGGGAATTTGAGGGCGAGGAACCCGATTTCCCCGAGATGCATTTTACCGAAGAATGTGTTTTCGCATTGGCGGAATACGGGGTTGATGCCGTCGATGCGATTGAGCCTTTGACCGGGTTGCTCTCATCTAAACACGCGGGAATACGTCACGCCGCCGCGTGGGCGTTGGGCGAATTCGGACCCGATGCCGCGAGCGCGGTGGATGCCCTTATTGGCATATTGAATGATGAATCACCGGATGTGCGTTATAACGCGGCGGTTACTCTCGGCAAGATCGGACGGCAGGCAACATCGGCATTGCCTAAGATAGTGGAGGCTGCCGCCGACGAGAAATCCAGTAAAGTGCGGAACGCCCTGCAGGAAGCCATACACAAGATTCTACTTGATGGTGCAGGTTTAAGTGAAACTGATGAGCCGGGGGATGTTGAAGGCGCTGCTTGAAGATTAGTTTGGATTTCACCAGCAACATTTGGGAGTTATACTATTTGCCGTATCTTAAACTGTATCTAACTAATTGAACCAAAAAACTCAATCTGCCATAACCGGGAGGTCAGCATGGCACGATATGGCTTCGCTTTCATTCTTATCCTCGCGATGGCCTTGTGTGTTTCCTGCTCCGGAAGTGATGGAAATTACTTCACATCGCCCGACGATCACCGGGAATCGGTCGCCGGGCAGGGGGGAACCATGGTGTGCCTTGGTTCCTGGAATGTGATTGCTTCGAAGGATATCGGTATCCTTGAAGCAACCCCGTTGCGCGGCAGCGACAACATACTGAATGTGCTGAGCTTTCTCGAACCACCGGCGCTTACAGGGATGAGTATCGATTTCGACACACTTTTCATCGATTTCGATAACGGCGAATTGAGCGTGGATGTGATCCTCACACATCCTCTCAACGATCCGGTGTTCATGGGATTCGATGTACGCGGTGTAGTGTTCGGCCCGAAGGTTGTGAATTCCGATGGTTATACGCCCGTTATGGCACCGGAGAATTTCGCGGGGGAACCATTTGGATATATTGACGGGATGCTTGGTTCGCCATACAGCTTCGCCGGATATGACGAAGGGATATATGGCTACAGGTATTTCTGCGACAGCCTGAGCGCTAACGATGATTTACCGGAATTCTTCACGGAAGCCGGTAATCTCGCCAACCGCGGTGTTTTCTCGAACGGTGAGAAACGACGTCGGTATTACCATCTCGACTGGGAAGGCACCGACTATAACATCCTGGTTTTCAATTATGCCATTTATGCCAATTTCAACTGGCCCGTGGGAGATCCGCCGATAACGATTGATGATTTCCCAATCAATTCCGCTAACAGCCGGGAAGCGTTCTGTGCTGAAATAACCGAGACGGTTAACGGCCTTTATTACGAAGCCGGGATCGGCGGCGGCACGATCAGTTTGGATGTTGAGGTGTGGGACTGGCTGAATGATATCGTGTCTGTCTCGATGAGATCGCTGGAACCGGGAGTGATTGCCGAAACTCCCGGCACTTACGACGGCCCGGGTTCCACCGCCTATTCGAGCATGTATTCATTCTCGAATGTTCCGGCTGTCCCGACGTCACCGGGAGACCTCGATATTGTAATAACCGTCACCGACCCGGTAACATTCGGCGAAGCATGGTTCCTTGATTTGCTGAGCACAACTCATCCGATGTATGACGTGCAGCTTTACAACTGCTTCATTCACACCGCCAATGTGGCCGAATGCCCTCCGCCAATTGTGACCGGGATCGATCCCGATGCAGGCTGGGCCGGTCAGATTGTTGATGCAACCGTCACCGGGACATTTATCGACGGCCCATCCCTTGGCGTGAGGCTTTCGATGACGGGTGAGGATGATATCTACGGAACGGATGTCGTAATGGTTGGCGATGATATCGAATGCACATTTAACCTTGACGGAGCGGCGGACGGTGACTGGACCGTGGTGGTGACCAACGGATGCGGGTCTGAGGGGTACCTGGCCGACGGCTTTTCTGTTGGAAGCTGTGAGGGGCATAACGAGTGCCCGTCGGGTTCGCACAGCGTTGCGAATCATTTTCAGAATTTCATTCATTACCCCAACAGAGGCACTACCGCAACAAGGAATTCAGACACGCAATACTTGATCTGCACAGGATTTAAAAATACAATCGAGCACAGAATAATTGCGTATATTCCCGGGGAGACCACTTTCTCATTCCTTTCGGCAATAATGGGGCCTTATACAAGCGCCGGCGAACTTCCGAGTTGCATGGCGGCTGATTCCAATGACCGCATCTATTACCGTGCCGGTGATGAAGCCGGCCGCCTGCAGTATATCGATTTTGACGGCACCACCGGTTTCGGGCCGATAGATCAGGAGTTCGGATGGCCCGTCCCGTGGGGTAGCATACGGCGCGTGGCGATTGATAACGATGATTATCCGCATGTGCTGTGCTACAGTGGCACAACGTTCAGAATTTACCCGTGGGACGGCACTGACTGGGGGACATATATCAGCGTCCCGACTCAGATTATGAGCGAGAATGGAAATGACTATAGAAATATAAACGACTTCGATCTCAACCCCATTACTGGTGATTACATCATCACCACCTACTACAATCCGCCGAAATTCTATGCCATTAACACGAGCGGGGTTATCGTGTTCTCGGATGATGATATCTGGGAGGCCGGTATAACTGAAGCCATGTATGCGGGGATATATATCGACAGGGACAATCCCGGATGCCGGTTCATTCTGAGTGGTACACCGTATATTGCAGGGACTGAACCGAATTACGGTGAGGCATACTTCGCTCGATGCAATCCCCTGTATGGTGAGTGGACATATTCCACACTGCCTGAAGGCGATTACCCGTTTGAGGATGGTCTTGGTTCTGTTGTAAATGTTGACGGCACTTACTACTTTTGCGGGACGACATCCTATCGCTGGCATTCGGCTTACATCGAAGTCCCGGAGTGGTAAGCCGCATTGTTGCAGGCATATCACGTTTTCGGACAGTGAAATGATCGATATTCTTTTTTGAATTAACGGGCAGGCTTTCGGGCCTGCCTTTCTTTATCTTATTTATGACAAGGCGATCTCAATCATGTATTGAACTTACTGATAATGTATAATGTCTGATAGTTGCCCACGCTTCCCATAAGGAATGGAGATATTTCATGCTCCGATGGAATGCAATACTGATAATGCTGTACATCGTGCTTATTTTCATTTTCGCAGGATGTTCCGGCGATAAACCGAGGTACAAATTTGTGACTCCTCCATGCCTGAATTTGCAGCCAAGGCATATCACAATCAGAGGAGACTATGCATTCATCACGGGAGGTTACGGCGGATTTCATATATTGGACGTCTCCGATCCGGAAAATCCGGTAAATATAAGAACCATCGAATTTCCTGGTGAAGCCCTTCAAGCTGCATTCTATGGTGACCTGGTATTTGTCCGCTGTGATCGTGGAGGATTTTTGTATGCTATTGATATTTCATCACCGGAGGATGCATATGAGAAATATACATCCCCAAATATGCCGGACATAGACCGGGAACTGTTGGCCGTGGATGGACGATATGCATACTTGAGTGGTTCAAGCCGGGAGCGTTATTTTTACCCGGACAGGCTTTACATCTTCGATCACACAAACAGGAAACCGAGGGGATCCGGCCAAGGGAGTTTTGTGGGTCCTTTGTTGACGGTGACAATTCCAATGTCTGTACGATCTGCAACTGTCTCAGAGGGTTATGCTTATGTGACCGAAGAGGGTGTCGGTTTCCATGTAATTGATATTGAGCCGCTTGAAGAATGGAGCATTGTTAAAACCGTGAATATTGGCGGTACTGCAAAGCAAATTGAACTGCATGGGAGTTATGCATTTGTTCCCGAGGGAGAGAAAGGCCTTCATGTTATTGATATAAGTCGTCCTGAGTCGGCAACCATAATAGAGACGATTGATATAACGGCGAATCACGTTGTCTATGCAAACGGAAGTCTTTATGTATCCGGTGATAATTTTCTTAACATTATCGATATATCGACTCCCGGGTCGTTTGTGTTAGAGCGGACAATGCCCAAGGATGGGCTGTCGGGAGAGTTCGCCGTTTCAGGTGGATACCTGTTTTTTGCAAACCAATCAGGCAGGCTTGAAATATCTAATATTGATGAACCTGAAGGATTTAACCGGCAAATTGGTTCTCCACATATTGCAAATGGGGTGGCGGTGGAAAACGGGTATGCCTATGTCGCTGACTCTGCGGTTGAATTGCAGATTTACGATATCGACCCTTTTGATTCGGCTCATTTCGTGCAAGCAGTGGGCTTACCGGTGTTTGTCAATGGAGAATTCAAGTCTGCTGATGCCACGGAAGGATTTCAGAGTGCTCAAAACCGTGGGATGCATTCTGAGTGTCAGCTTTTAGATAAGAGGAACGTCAAGTTGCATGATGGATATGCCTATGTTGTTGATCCATATCAGGGGTTGTTCATAATAAATGTCGAGGATCCGGAGTCAGCATCGCTTGTGAAGGGCATTAGAATCCCTGGTTCGCCAATGGATATTGCTTTTTATGATGGTTATGCTTATGTCGCGGGTGAACAGGGCGGTATGTGTATTGTGGATGTAAATATACCGGCTGATGCGGAGTTAATTTCAATCTTCGAAGAGACGGTATATGCCGTTGATGTTTGCGACGGTCTGCTTTATGCAACGACAAACACAAGTTTCCTTATCATGGATTTAACAAGCCCGGTAACGCCCCGGGTTGTTAAAGAAGTCGGCTATAACATCGTTGGCATAGATTGTGCGATCTGTAACGGCTATGCATACCTGATTAATGCCGTTGGTAAGCAGGTGTTTATAGACATTGCCCCCGTAGCTGATGCACACATTATCGGTTACCGGGAGTATCCCGAATATGCATACGGAATTACAACTGATGGCGAATTCATTTACGTTTTGCAGGGTGGCGGTGTCCATATGATGAAAATTGACGATAATGGATACGCCGTTAAAGCATTGGAATTCGGCGGACGATATGTGGCTTGTGACCTGGCAATTTATGAGGGGATGTATTTCATTGCGGACGGCACATCGGGTTTGAACGTGATTGAGCTTCTTGATTGATCAACACCTGGTTGGTTTATTCTATTTCCCCCACAAGCCCCCGCGTTTGATGTTATTGCCACCTTCATCCGAAGATGGGACAATCACTACTGCATTTGGGACCTGACGCGATGGGGACGGCACGCTTACGCCGTCTATCCACATTCCCGATGACCCGCCGCCGTCAAGGCCGATTGCCTCGCGTACGTTGAGGTCGATCAGAAGATCGCCAAGCTGGGTGAATGTGAGCCCCGTGCCGCGCGTGGTCACGAAAAGCAGTTCATTGTTCCATGTAAGACAAAGGCAGGAACGGTTGGTTGCGGCGAGTACGTTCGATGAGAATCTGTACTCATCGGAGAAATCGCGGGCCCATCCTTCCTCGATAAACATCGGACCGCCGGTGAGCATATGTTTCACCGACTCCTTCTCGCCATGGAAATCATAGATCATCCCAACGTCGAGGCCATCAATGAAGCGCTCAGCGGCTTTCTGCCATACACCACGGAATGCAATGACGAAGCCGTTTTCGGGGATACCGGTTTCCCCTGATGAACTTCGTCCCACGACCAGACCGTTATCGATCTGGATCTCCGTCGAGTCGGCTGCCGGAGTCAACTCACCCCAGAAACGGTTGTAGATATGGACGGCATCCTTCATTCCGCCGGGAGGTATATTCATCGCATGTATCGGGATCGGTTCGTAATAGTCTGACGGATCAAGGAATGCATCGATCGTGAGAACATCGAGCATGACCTCGCCATCCCCGTCAACGATGAAGCATCCCCGGTTGAAATCGGAGTGGGAGAGCAGATCCCCATTGATAATGAGTTCGCCGACGGGGAGTTTTCGGCCGTATTGATCGAAGAAAAACCCGCCGTTGATTGCAGCGATGGCGCATTCCGATGTGGCGATATCGGCAAGATTGGCGGAACTTTTTATTCTTCCGCCTTCGAGCGCGGGGCGTACTTCGATGCTTTCATCGTCGAGCCTGATTTTCACCACGTACAGCTCGACACCCGCGCCGGAAGGGAGGGTACGGTGGTAGTGGATGTAACGTACTGATGGGTCGATGAGGATTTTTTCATCGACTATTCCTTCCCTCGTGGACAGGGACGATGCCGGATTCTGAATAAGGAGAAAGGAGATCAGTAAAATGAAAGAGAATATATATTTGGTGTACTTCATATTTTCGCTATACCGCACTTACCTCAAGAACCCGATCACCTCTTCGAGTTCATCGTAGTTGATGACGCGGTTCGCTCCGAGGTAAGTATCGGGTGGCGCCGGATGCACATCAAGTATCAATCCGTCCGCGCCTGCAGCGTATGCGGCAAGACTCTGGCGTATGACCTCGATCGATGACGATGCCACCGCCGATGGGTAGGCCAGCACCGGGAACGGACTTGATTCCTTCATGGCAATTAACGCTCGAATGTCAAGGGTTGCGCCGCCGGGGGACAGGGCGCTCCGGCTTCCGGCTTCGATGAGGGCGATCTTCGCGAGGCCGTCGGCGGCAAGCATCTCGGCTGCGTCGAGGAATTCACCGACGGTGTAACGCTGGTCGCGTATGATGAACACCGGCCTGGATGACTTGGCGAGTTTTTCGCGAAGCACCTGGTCGCCGGTGTCGGCGGTGTCGATGATAAGCGCGTCGGAGGCATCTAATAATTCCACCATGTGGTCACGGCTCAGAAGGGGGGCAAGATGGGGCATAAGAAATTTATCATGCAATTGGCCGTTGATTTTGAGTGCGCGTTCTATGGAGACATCCCATTGAAGTTTATGGTCCGGCCTGTAGCCGGAACCCTTGAATGCGCTGACGCCCATGCGGGAGAGGTCGTTCAGGATCGAAACAGCGTTTTGGTAAGTATCGAGGTAGGGTGGTCCGGCAATGAGTGCCGGTTTCTGTTTCGTGCCGATTTTCAGATCACCGATCTTGATGTAGCTCTCGACAATTTCGTCGGTGGCGGGATGCGGCTTCGGTTCGAATTGCACTTCGGTGACCGCTGGAAGGTGCGCGATACGCCGCCCGAATTCCCATCGTTTGTCATAGGAGCCGGACTTGATGATGAGAAGGCTTATATCCCCTTCGCTCAGAAGCTCGTAGGTGAATTTCTCGGCAATGCAGCGCTGGGGGACATCGCTGATGTCATCGAGTGTTGCATTTTTGCTGAAGATGATAAGCATCTGCACACCTTTTTATTTGGTGGGGCTATTTTAACCTATTAATTGGGGGGATGGTAATCCGCGTTCGGGATTCGTCTTTCACCATCTCCTGTCCGGGTGGCACCCTTCTGTCTTCAGAAGGGTGGTTGCACAAAACCCCCAACAGACAAACAGCTAATCATCAGGATAGCAGCTACTCGGGTGGCACCCTTCTGTCTTCAGAAGGGTGGTTGCGCAAACCCCCCAACAGACAAACAGCTAATCATCAGGATAGCAGCTACTTTCCGAAGACGGAAAGATAGCAGCTACCTTCACTGCGAGTGATTGATGGAGACCACCCTTTTGTTCGAAGACTCCAAAAGGGTGCCACCCGGAATGTGGACGGTTTTTTACATGGCGGGTTGAAAACAGCCGGGTTTAAAGTCGTGTCATATGCTATAAGAATTGAGATTTATTTCCCGGCATCAGAATGCCGGGTTACATGAAATTTCCCGGCATCGGAATGCCGGGTTACATGAAATTTCCCGGCATCAGAATGCCGGGTTACATTAGTAAAGACCCTATTTGGATTTATGGATTCGGCTCACCGGGTGGGAGTGTCGAGCCGTAGTCGTGAGAATGCTCCGTGGGTGGTGTGACCGGAAGCCCGTTGTCGTCGTACTGCACTTTTTCTTTCGTTGCCCTTTCCATTGCGGTCTCTTCGAGAACATCTTCGAGGGCTTCGATAAAGCGCTTGTTAACATCCATCGTGGAGAATGAAACCCTCATATGTTTCGGCGTGCCGAAAACCCAGCCGGGCCGCACAAGGAATCCGCGGAGTTTCAGCGCCTCGGAAATTCCGTTGGAATCCGTGTTGAAATTCATGAAGATGAAATTCGTCTGGGTCGGGAGATATTCAATGCCAAGGCGGTCGAGTTCATTGTAGAAGAAAGCACGGCTTTCCTTGACGAGTTCAAGTCCACGCTTGAGGTGTTTGACGTCATGCAACGCGGCGGTCGCCGCGGCTTGGGCGAGTGAGTTTACGGAGAAGTTTGTCCGGATGGTTGCAAGGTATTTCACCAGTTCAGGATCGGCGAAACCGTATCCGATGCGTACCCCGGCAAGCCCGAGGGTCTTTGACATTGTGCGTATAATACATACACGCCGTCCCTTGATGAGGTATTCGAGAGTGTTGGGGTAGTCATCGGTGTCAACGAACTCGGCGTAGGCCTCATCGAATACGATCAGGCATCGGTCGTCGACCTTGCGAACGAATTCATCGACCTCTTCAGCGTTGTTGTATGTACCGGACGGATTGCATGGATTTGCTACCCAGATGATCTTGGTGTTGTCGTTGACCGCATCGGCCATTTTCAAAAGGTCATGCTGCAAATTGCTACCGGCGACCACGACCGATTTCGAGTCGCACACCTGTGAGAGAATGGGATACACCATGAAGGTGGGCTTGGCCATAATGGCCTCGTCACCCGGGCCGAGAATGATCTGAGCAATGTTATATAAAAACTCAACGCCACCAGCGGTGACGTGAACCATGTCGGGGACTATATTGAATTTCTGGCTGATAGCCTGTTTGAGGTAATAACAGGAATCATCGGGGTAGAAGTGGATTTCTTCCGCTGCTTTCTTGATGGCTTCAACCGCTTTCGGTGACGGACCAAGGACATTCTCATTGGACGCCATCTTGTATATTTCACATTCGAGTTCCAGTTCGCGGCGCAACTCATCGATAGGCTTGCCCGGAACGTAGGGTTTCACCTTCTTGATATTGGGCCGTATCAGGTCAGAATAGTTAGCCATACCTTTCCGCTCACTACAGGATTTATCAACCTCCCAAGTTGTACCCTTTGTAAGGAAAGTACATATATACTACCATACAGCCGGGGATTTGAGAAGAAATCCGGCATTAGGACGGTGTTTTAGTGTGATTTATGGCTATTTTGGGTGATTTTGCTTGACAAACCACGCCCGGCCTGTAAACTGGTACTTGATTGCCAGTATGTCATGGGTATTCATCAGAAAATCTCAGAAGCCGCTTCGTTAGCCCTACACACTGTAGTCTATCTTGCCGCTCATAAGGGTCGGATAGTGACCACTCACGAGATCGCCGAAAAATTGGGAGTCTCAAAGGACCATCTGTCCAAAGTGCTGCAACGTCTCGCGAAAGCGGGGTATGTGACATCCATACGTGGGCCGAAGGGTGGGTTTAAATTAGGCCGGGATGCCGAGAATGAATCACTCCTGAAGATCTACGAACTCATCGAGGGCCCCTTAAAAAGAACTGAATGCCTTCTCGGTTCGAAACCCTGCGGTGGACAGCAGTGTATCTTAGGCGACCTGATCAGCAGGATTGACGAGGAATTTAGGGATTATTTGACCAGAACGAAGGTTTCTCATCTGGTTGGGGTTTTCGAATCTGATTGATATTTCCCATCCTTTAGCTTCCAATCATCAGAATTTCTTTTTTCAAGGATATTGAAAACTCCAACCCCCTCATTATAAAACGCGCAGTACAGGTGCTGATTGTAAATCAGGATATCGGTTGCTCTCTTGTCGGTTACTAATTGGACGACCGGTGAAATGTCGAGCATATCGGCAATGTCACAGATGACAATTCGGTCTGTTAGGCAGACCATAATTTTATCTTCGCTGATCATCCTGTATATGAAACGGATGCCTTGAAGATTTGGCAGCGACGTATCCACTGTCATCCAGCCGTTATCGGTGAACTTACGCAGCCAGCTTGAATTACTCGTACCCGGCATGTAGATGTATCCGGAACGGGCGATTACGGAATCCTCCTTGTAGTTGTATTTGCATATTACATCAGGGCCGCCAATTCCAAAGGGATTAATCTCATACAGTCTGCTCCCGTCCGCTGTGTAGAAAAGGCCATTATCGTATCCGATGCCCGCCGGGTCGAAGATGCCCCTGGAAATGATACTACCGGGTATATTCCCGAGATGACGTGGATCGGAGGGGTCAATCACATCGAAGATCGCCGCGTCGCCGTTATTGGAAAATACCAGCAATACACCATTGCGCTCATAGGCGCCGAAGAAGGTAAACGCGTTGGGTAGCTCCATCGAGGCCACTTCCAGTGGAAGGTCGCCATCAGGAGTCAGGAGGTCGAAAATCTTGAACCGTTTGTTTATTTCACCGAGAGCAAACAAGCCGGGTGAATTTTCCAGCATTGTACCGTTCGCGGCCTTGCTGAGGAAATATGTGCGTTCAAGCACCGGATTCCCCGGTTCGGTGATGTCATAAATCCCGATACCCGAATCTCCACGGCAAATGAGTTTGTCCTCGACATGATCGAGTTCCTTAATGCTCATACCCGGTTCGAATAACTTCAAGGGTTCTCCGGATATTGTGGGTGCATCAACCGCGCAATCTTGTTTCTTTCGGTAGGAATGATCCGGAGTCTTATAATCTGCGGGAGGCGGAACTTCCGGCGGCATATCACGGCTAAAGGGTGAAAGCTTAATGATATACACAATCTTATCGGCCCCGAGTGCATAGAATGTCTTAGCCCCGTGATTTATAAACTTAACACATGGCCCAAGTTCAACGTTCATAGGATTGAATTCAGTGCCCGGTATGCTTCCTGATACGAGCTTCCCATTCATGTCAAAACCGATCACTTCGCAAGGTCCCGAATTATGGCTGATAATGTAGACGGTGCTCCCGCTGAACTGAAACGGGTGTATCTTAGTTATAGGGCTTTCCATGGGTAATGATGCAATCTCAGTCCAAAGCCGGTCATCGGACCATGAATCCGGGGGTTGATAGATGCGGATGCAGTTCTCATTATCCGCCAATATCAGGCGTTGGCCATCGTACGAAATGCATACGGGGGAAAGGCCATCAACAATTTTTATCGTCTTCGGGTTACCTGGATAGCCTATTGGGAAGTGAATGTAAACACCGTTGTTCTTTATCGCGGCAATCAGACGGTCTTTACCCACGAGCAGGGCATCGGTCACCTGCCCGGACATGGTAACTTCCAGATAATGCTTCAGGTTGGTCGTGTTAAAAGCGAGTCTGTTGCCTTTCAGCACGTAAATGTAGGAGCCGTCCGAAAGGTCTATTATTCTCTCAATGTCTTCCGGAAGCGCTTCCTGTTCGTACCATGTTGCGTCAAACACATGCCCGCGGGGATGCCAGGAGATTGATGTGCTGCTCCATCTTCCATCGTGGAGCACTTTAATGGCATAGGGGTGAATTGTGATTGCCTCAGGTTTCTCCAGCGTGGTCATCCTGCCAATAGCTGAGATTGATGAGCAGTGGGAACCACTTGAAAGTGTGAATGCAGAGAGCTTTTCGCTGCATTCCAGTAAGTACATATCATCACCTGATATGGCGAAGTCCGCGACACAATCGCTTGCGCGAAACGGCATTACCCAAAGCCCATCAGCAACTTGTTCCGGCGTGGGACGGAATACCTTGTCGCTGATGACGCGCCCACCCGAAACCTCGTCTTCTACGACCTCTACGAGTTCTTCGATATCTTCGATTTCATCGCCGGGTGTTTTTTCCTTAATTGTGACGTGAACGCTATGGGTACATCCCGTGAGTATCAGGCCGGTAATGAGGATAGTAGTTATATATATTATTAGAGAAGGATTAGATATTAGTTTTGGCATACAAGACCTCCCTGTAACATAACTTTATGATGAGAAATTACCCCGGTAAGTTCAAGCAAAAACCCGGCGGGTGATTGCCGGGTTGTTTTTTTGTCCAATTGCAATGTCAATTACAATTTCATTCCCTTGATGATCTCTTCGAGATCGGGTTTGGTGCGTTCACTGAGGCTGTATCGTACGCGCACCGACTGCTTCGGCGGTTTGATATCGATGACACGGCGTATGTCGATCGGCGTGCCGATGACAACCGTATCGCAGTCAGACGCATTGATCGTCTCCTGCAACTCGGCGATCTGTTTATCGCTATACCCCATCGCCGGGAGGATATCGGTCATATGTGGATACTTGTCATATGTATCCTTGATGCTGCCGACTGCGAACGGTCGAGGGTCGATTATCTCGGCGGCGTCGAGTTCGTTGACGGCCATGATGCCGGCGCCGTAAGGCATACCGCCGTGGGTGACGGTCGGGCCGTCCTCGACAACGAGCACGCGCTTGCCTTTGACGAGCGACGGATCGTCGCAAACCACCGGGCTGTCCGCTTCGATGACGATCGCAGTGGGGTTGAACATATGCGCGTTGCCCTTGACCTCGTCAACGCCTTCCCACGTGGCCGTGTCAACCTTGTTGATGATGATGACATCAGCCATCTGGAAGTTGACCTCGCCGGGAGTGTAGGTTATCTCGTGACCCGGTCGGTGCGGATCGGCGACGCAAATATTCAAATCCGGTTTGTAGAAACTGCAGTCATTGTTGCCGCCGTCCCAGAGGATGACGTCCGCTTCCTTCTCGGCTTCGGCAAGGATCACGCCGAAATCGACGCCGGCGAATACGATATTGCCTGCGTCTATATGCGGCTCATATTCCTCGCGCTCCTCGATGGTGCACTTGTGTTTATCGAGGTCTTCATAGGCGGCGAATCGCTGGCATATCTGGTCGGCGAGGACGCCGTAGGGCATCGGGTGACGGATCGCTGCGACCTTCTTGCCCATCGACTTGAGTATCTCCGCCACGCGCCTTGATGTCTGGCTCTTGCCCGCGCCGGTGCGTACGGCGACAACCGCGATGACCGGCTTGTTCGATACGTACTGCGTGTTCTCGGGGCAGAGTATTTCGAAATCAGCACCCGCGGCGAGGCAGCGTGAACCGAGCTGCATAACCTGGTCGTGGCTCAGGTCTGAATATGCGAACACCGCCGCGTCGATTTTTTCATCCACGATGATCTTCTGCAAATCATTCTCGCTCTTGATGGGTATGCCGTCCGGGTAGAGTGGTCCCGACAGCACCGGGGGATACATCTTGTCGTCGATGCCGGGTATCTGCGTCGCGGTGAAGCATACGACTTCGTAATTCTCCCGCTCGCGATAATAGATATTGAAGTTGTGAAAATCCCTACCAGCCGCGCCTAAGATAACAACACGTCTCCTTGCCATTCATCACATCCGATTCATGAAGCCATTCAATAATGGCCGGAATTAGCCCGGCCCCGTACGCATGAAGGAGGAAGTGTCATACGGGCCCAAAGCCGTGGAATGCTATATCTTTAGGGGTTGGAAGTCAAGGGGGGGGATGCGTTATCGAAAAGCTGATTTATCGTGGATTACGAGTTCTCACCTTTTTTCATCTTGTTTAGATTATCGATATGTCCCTTGGTTTTGGCTATGTTTATCTTATTTCCCATTTCGGTGAATAACACCAGCGCTTTCTTATACATTTCCTCCGCTTCATTGAGGTCGCCGCGCGTTTTGTGCAGTATGCCGAGATTGCCGTAAACATGAGCCATTCCTCCCTTTCGCCCTAATGCTTCATTGATATCCAAAGCTTTTCTATACACTTCCTCCGCGTCGTTGAGGTCACCGCGAGTAATGTACAATACGCCGAGGTTGCCGTAATCTAGAGCCATTCCTTCCTTCAGCCCTAATGCTTCATTGATATCCAATGCTTTCTTGTACATTTCCTCCGCTTCATTGAGGTCACCGCGCATAAGGTACATATTACCAAGGTTGCCATATTGATCGGCCATTCCACTCTTTCGCCTTAACGCTTCATTGATATCCAACGCTTTCTTATACATTTCCTCCGCTTCATTGAGGTTACCGCGTGTAAGGTGTAATAAACCAAAGTTACTATATACTTGAGTCATCTCCTCCTTTAACCCTAATGCTTCATTGATATCCAACGCTTTCTTGTACATTTCCTCCGCTTCATTGAGATCACCGCGCGTTTGGTACAGACTGCCGAGGTTGCCAAATATACGAGCTATTCCCGCCCTTACTCCTAATGCTTCATTGATATTCAGCGCTTTCTCATACATTTCCTCCGCTTCATTCATGTCACCATGCGTAAAGTACAGATTGCCGAGGTTGCCATATTGGGTGGCCATTCCAATCTTTTGTCCAAGCCCTTCAACGATATCCAACGCTTTCTTAAACATTTTCTCCGCTTCAATGAGGTCGCCGCGGGTGAGGTTCAAATTGCCGAGGTTACCGTAAACTTTAGCCATTCCTTCTACAAGGTCTAATACTTTGTTAATGTCCAGCGCTTTCCTATACATTTCCTCCGCATCATTGAGGTCTCCGCGCGTAAGGTACAGGTTGCCGAGGTTGCCGTAACTTTTAGCCATCCCTTCCTTTCGCCCTATTGCTTCATCGATATCCAACGCTTTCTTATACATTTCCTCTGCTTCACTGAGGTCACCGCGTGAACTGAACAATATGCCGAGATTGCCGTATGCAACTGACCGTAATTCTTCATTTTGTGTTGCTTCACTGGCTTCGGCCAAATCCTTGAATATTTCTTCAGCTTTTAGCAGAGAACCAATTCTGTATAAGAATAATCCGTAGTCCACAAGTATTCCCGGATTTTCATGGACGGAAAGAGCTTTTGCGAATAGCTGTTCTGCGAGGGTTAATTGTCCTGCATCCGCTTGCTTATTCGCCTCTGTTGCTAAATCCATTGCGATGTCGTGCTTTTCTGATTTTACTTTATCGAGTTCCGATTCCAATTGTTCGATCCTATCCAATAATTCCGGTGGTGGTTCGTTAGTGCTTGTGCTGCTTGGTGGATGCCCCTCAAGCCATTTGCACAGGTCTATC
Organism: uncultured bacterium; assembly: GCA_965372275.1. Taxonomy (GTDB): domain Bacteria; phylum JAJVIF01; class JAJVIF01; order JAPKYR01; family CAZSPL01; genus CBDVBS01. The sequence goes on from CBDVBS010000001.1 coordinate 24,325, forward strand.
ATCAACTTCTCTTTCCAGTCTTCAGGAGAATCATAATGTTTATAGAGGTATTGTTTTTCTGCTTCGATTTTTTTCCTGAAACTCAATACCTGGCTTAATTGCTCACCGGGATCAACTAAACGATCATCCTCAATGCTGCGGAAGTAGAACCAAATGTCCTTGTCATTTGCGTTGGAGAGTTCATATTCCTCTTCAAAACCGGACTTAAAGCCGTTTGTACTTGAACCCCAACGCCTCCAGAGGAGCATCACAATCAAGTCGCATGCCAAAAGGTCTTCATTTATCTTTTCTTGTGGTCGACCTTTCCCCGGTGATGTGTCCTCCCATCCAACGGCCTCCAGCAATACACCTCTTTCTTTACCCTTAATTCGATTAACGAGTTCGATGATTTTAGGGAATATTTTGCGCTCGTCTTTCAGGTCACCTGGTGAACCGATGAAGATACGTACGATCTTTAATTCGCCACCCATTCAAGTCCTCCAGAAAGTCCAACTAAGATGCTTTAACAGAGGTAAACTAATATTCTTAATTTATATTATCAGAAATAGAAAGGAAGCACAAAAGGTTCGAAGGTTGTGGGTGAAGGATGTGACGTAAACACCCACAAGCACGCCAATAATCATGGGAGATTCAGCATCGTTAGCGCTTGTGGGCGGCACCCAGCTAGTGAAAAAAGATTTGCCAAGTAGAATTGGTCTAAGATATAAGACACCGCTATCCTCGAAGACTCGTAGTAGCGGTGGCACACATCGGATTTATTTCATGAAAGCGGGCAGAGGTGGGGCCGTTGAAAAAGTAAGGATGTGCCGAAAAAATGGGACAGGCCTCAGTAGTGCAGGCG
>CBDVBS010000002.1:0-23911 GCA_965372275.1 uncultured bacterium
CCCCAATGCCGCTGCTCCTTCCGCAATTCATAAGAATCATTTTGTTAGAGGCTCTTAATCGGGGGACATTCTAAGCCATGGAGGGGAAGCAGATGAATAGGACGCTTAAGACTACTTTTGTCGCGTGCCTTATTTTGCTCGCCTGCAATTTCCTGTATCAATGTAAGGGCGGAGTTGAACCATTGTTGGGTGATATCACCGGCCCTGATGCAATCGGTGAATATTCATCGGTTGAGTACGCCATTCCTTCTGATAACCTCACCGGGGCGCAATATACATGGACCGTGAATCCCCCCCACGCCGGGAATTTCGAGACTCCTGAAGCCGCAAGGACCAATTTCATATCCGCGGGAATCGATGCCGACCTGCCGATCGAAATCAGCGTGGTGGTGGAATCCGACCAGGCCGGGCCGGTAATCAAGAAAAAAGATGCAACCATCTTCAACCTGACCGGTTATGCGCACTCCTGGGGCGGCGACGGTTACGATACTGCCAAAGCGATTGCCGTGGACAGGAGCAACCACCTCTATATTGCCGGAGAGTATAGCGATATGGTGGACCTCGACCCCGGACCGGGCACCGATATCCGTACCGGATGTGGTTCATATTTAGCGAAGTATGATGCCGAGGGTGGTTATCGTTGGGGACGCACATGGGAGGAGTCAACTCCCGGGCTGTCCACTCGCGGTCTCGCGGTTGCCGATAACGGTGACGTCTATGTCGCGGGTGACTTCTTGTACCCCGTCGATTTCGATCCCGGTCCCGGAATTGATGAACGTACATCTAATGGGCGGGACGATGCTTTTCTGAGCAAGTTCGATATGTATGGTAATTATCTCTGGACTCTTACATGGGGAGGTTCAGGCTATGATATGGGTGAAGATGTGATGGTTGACCGTAACGGGAATGTGTATGTAACCGGTTCCTGGTCAAAGACCGTCGATTTCGACCCCGGTCCGGGAGTGGATGAACGTGACTTCATCTGGAATTTGGATGGATATCTAAGCAAGTTTGACCCGGACGGTAATCACATTTGGACTGCAACCTGGGGAGGATGTGGGTATCAAAGGGGTCTGTCAGTTGTGGCGGATACCGCCGGGGATTTATATATCACCGGTAGTTTCTCGCGGTTCACCGATTTTGATCCCGGTCCGGACATAGCCGGATTCGATTCCATTGGGTTTGTGGATGTGTTTCTAACAAAGCTCAGTACGGATGGGGATTTAATCTGGACCCGAACATGGGGCGGCACCAGTTATGACACGGGTTACGATGTTGCCATGGACGGTTCAGGGAACATCTATGTTGTTGGTGAATATGATCTTACTGTTGATTTTGACCCGGGCCCGACGGTTGCAGTACATACCGCGGATAGCAATTTTGATGTCTTCCTGAGCAAATTCAATCCTGATGGCGATTTCCAGTGGGTTCTCACATGGGGTGGTACGTCCAGGGATCATGCTGAAGGGGTAGCGACTGATGAGATGAATAATATTTATGTTGCGGGGACATTTTTCGACGCAGTGGATTTCGACCCGAGCACAGGTTCTGATGTGCATTATGGGGTGGATGCTGATACCGGATTCCTGAGCAAGTTTGATTCGTCCGGCAATTTCCAATGGGCGCAGACATGGGATGCATTAGCCTATGATGTCGCGACGGATTATAGGAATAACGCGTATGTGGTGGGCAGATACTCCGCGACCGCCGATCTGAATCCCGGCCCGGTGTTCGTCCCGCGTGTGGCAAACGGTTACAACGATGCCTACATAAGCCGCTTCCCAACCGATGGGGATTGGTGAGAGTAATATGCAGGGTTGTTGCTACGGTTTGGGTCATATTTTAACCTCGTCACCTACAAGCTCCGAGGACGTCGCTTGTAGGCGGCACCCGGATATGCATTTTACATGACTTATCTATAGCTCTGAGGATTGATTGAATATAGAAAGACTTGCGCTTGGAACCAATGAATGGTACAGGCGCATATTTTTTTGAAGTGGTATCATTACGCCGTCGATGCCGTGCAGGGAGCATCAACAACCATGGAATATTGATACTGTGGGCAGCAGTCTTGAGTCGCACAAGGGATGTAGGTGCGTGCTCGTTTATACCCTTGATTGCAGTGAGGATGGACACACATCGCGGGAGAATGGGTGGTTATGCCGAAGTATAACGGGAAATGCCCAGAGAATAACGAGATTGATATCTATACTGGATGCACCTTCGGATGCGTTTACTGCATCGCGAAATCAAGGCATGCGGAAGCAAGCGCGCCTGTATCCGATATCGAAGTTATTGCCGGCGCAGCCGCACGGACTGATGCGTCATCAGATCCATATTACCTTTCACCATGGACGGACGCGTACCAGCATCAGGAGGCGGACAGATTACTTGCACGAGGGATTATTGAGATACTCGCGAACAATGGCGCGCCGTTCTTCATAATCACGAAAGGTTCTTTGGTCCTGAGAGATATCGAATTTCTCAAAGACAGGCGGAATGCATTTGTTGCGATCTCATTGAACACTCTTGATGATGGAATACTCGACAGGTGTGAGCCGAATGCTCCCGGTGCCTCGGAACGAATGGATGTTATCACCGAGTTATTATCCACGGGCCGCATCAGGACGGTCGTCAAGATCGACCCGATAATACCAGGCATCACCGATGGAGATTCTCTCGGTAAGCTTGTTTCGTGGTTATGTGAGATCAAACCGTATGCAATCACGGCTGAGACTTTGCGCCTGACCGGCACATTAGCCAATGATCTGAAGGCGGTTCTCAGCGAATCCGATTTCGATGGGATGATGAGTTACTATCCCGCTTTGAATGAAGAGCCGCGTCATCCGCATATGGACTACAGGTTGCCTTTATTCAGGGTACTCGCCGATGAATTCCGGAAGAATGGCATCAGGGCCTCATTTTGCAAAGCGTCCCTGCCGGAAGCGATAACACCATACGATTGCCGTGGAGGATATTGATGATTACATCCCTCTACCTGATGCCGACCCAGCGATGTAATTGCACCTGCGATTACTGCTACATACCGAACAGCGAAAAGAATAAACAGGGCGATGCCGGGTTCTTCTCCTCAGTTGTCGGCAGGTTCGTACGTAAAGCGCAATGGTCGGGACTCGATTCCGGTGAGTTCCAACTAAGGTTCACCGGGGGTGAGCCGTACATGGAAGCCGAACTTATGCGGCAGTTGATATTGGAATTCCTCGATGGCCTGCCCGCGGGTATGGCTGTCATTAATACCAATGGAACGCTTGTTAAAGAACAGGATTTGACGGACCTCCACGAATCCAGGGACAACATCCATCATGTTGTTTCACTTGATGGTCCTGAGCAGATACACAATAAAAGGCGCCATATGAAAAATGGCGGGAACGCATATGATGAAACGCTTTCAGGGATCAGGGCGCTGCAGGAATCGGGGTTTCCTGTGTATATCAATATGGTGCTGGACGATGATAGTATCGTCGGCCTTGAAGAACTTATGCGGTTTGCCAAAAATTCCCTCGGCCTCGATACACTGTCGGTTTCACTGCTCGATTCCCCGGAACACCCGATGACGGTACCGGAGAAATTCGACCTGTTATCTTCCGCGTATGAGAAAGCAGAGAGATCAGGCATCATGTTAACCGGACATCATCGACTGTTGCTCGGTTGTACTATACCCGGTCTCAGATGCCGGGCCGGTGAGAAAACGGTGCTTATCTCGAGTGACGGGAAGCTGAATATATGCCAGAGATTCGTCGGTAAAGATGCCGGTGCTCCGGAATATGGGGAAGACTATGAGTTCACCGGTGGGGATTCATCGAGTACAGATTGCTGCTATACCGATGATGTCCGGCGGCTTGCAGACGAGATATGCAAACTCTATGAAAGAAAATACCCGCAATACTCGGCGGTTCATGAGGTGGACAGGATTTTATTCGGGACGATCTAATGAGACTCCTTCGTTCGATAGACCAGCTCAAGGGAAGCAGGATTCTCGTTATGGGCCTCGGCACCAAGGATGGCGGAGTCGGGGCGACATTGTTTGCCGCAAGCAAAGGCGCTGATGTCACCGTAACGGATATGCAGAATGCGGATGCACTTGAGAAACCGCTTCGTGAGTTGAGGGGATTGTCGGTTGAGTTGAAATTAGGACGGCACGACCGGGATGACTTCCTGACATCGGATATAATCATCAGGAACCCCGGGATCAAACGTGATAACCCATTCCTGAAAGCTGCGCGGGAGGCCGGCGGGATAATAGAAAGTCCCATCGGTCTTTTCTGTGAGATCGTCGAATCGAAATACATCGGCATCACCGGTACCAAGGGAAAAAGTTTCACGACTCATTTCGTGCAGCATATTCTTGCCAACACCGGGATGAAAGCCGTCGCGGCTGGGAATAACTGCGTATCACCCCTGCGTTTTCTCGATGATCCCGAAACGGTATTCGTGCTCGAACTTTCGTCGTGGCAATTGAGGGAGATGGGACTGCATGAGAAATCACCGCATATCGCCTGCTGGCTGAATTTCTTTCCGGATCATCTGGATTTCTATTCGGACCTCGATGAATACCGCGATGACAAGCAATGTATCACTCAATATCAGAACAGTAATGATTGCCTCATCCTGCCGTGGGATGATCCCGAATTGCGCAATGTTCAGACCAATGCGGGGAAAATGTATTTTTCGGCGAATGAGGGTCACGGTGATTCAATACAGAATGGCTGCTGTATTGTTGGTAATAGAATTGTTATTAAGAAAGATGGCGAAGTTTTTGATGTTGCGAAAATTGATGAACTGCCACACTCTTGCGGAACGCCACATCACCGCGAACTGGTAATGGCGGGAATCTGTTGCGCGTATGCATATGGAGTCCCACCCGACCGGATAGGTCCGGCAGTCAATGGATTCGATGGGCTTTCACACCGGTTCGAGAGGATTACGGAATGGCGGGGCATCACATTCATCAATGACTCAGCCGCGACAACTCCCGAATCGGTGAGTCTTGCGGTTGATGCCGTCGACGGCAAACCCCTCGTCCTGGTATTCGGCGGGGGTGGGGTGAAGTCACTCTCATATGAAAAACTGGCGGAAAAGCTCGCTCGTAAATGCGACAGGATCATCCTGTTTCAGAACGATAAGGCATCGAGCGAGATGCATGCATGCCTTCCGGAGAGCAAGCGGGCAGACATAATATTCGTGGACTCAATGATGGAAGCGGTCAAAACCGGCACGGACATTCTTGCGCGTATAGGTGACGGTACATTGCTGCTGTCCCCGGGATGCAGCGGCGCACCATATTACACGGACCTCTTCGTGCGGGGAGAGCTTTTCAGAGAATGTGTTGGTGAGGTTTCCCGGGATGCATAACGGAACGGCACGAAATATGGAAAAGCGCCATACGGATCGTGTTATCAGGATTGCCGATTTCCTCGCTGCCGCCATGCTCATAATCATCCTTTTCCCGATAATGATTTTTGTCTCGATACTGGTATTCGTTTTCATCAGCCCCTCGCTGTTGTATGTAACCAGGCGTGTGGGACGGTTCGGCATCGAGTATAACCACTACAAATTCACCTCGATGCTTCCGGGCGATGAGAAGGGCCGTATTTTCTTCGAACAGGACAGGCTTAGCCGGTGTGGGAAACTGCTAAGGATATTGCATCTGGATGAACTACCCGAATTGTTTCTAATCCTGATTGGCAGGATGAGTTTCGTCGGCCCGAGGCCGCTGCCACGCAGGTTGACGGTGGGACTCGATACATCCATTCGCGAAAAAGTCCGTCCCGGCTGGACCGGCCCGGCACAGCTTCGGCTTCTTAAATATGGTTCGCTCGACAAGCATCACCAGGTCGAACTCGACAATATATATGTCGAAAGACGAAGCCTTCCATACAACCTGCAAATCATCGCACAAACAATATTCTATTCATTCCATCACGGGAAACCCGATATGTCGCCTGATTCAACATCGGATCGGGTTAAGTTTGGCAAAGGTGTGTAAACGATTAATCTCTCACTGTTGTAGCCCGGCAATCCTTTGCCGGGATCATTGATAGATGGATATCATTACACCTCGTCACCTGCAAGCTCCGCGGACGTCGCTTGTAAGCGGCACCCGGATCGGGAATAGAACTATAGGGAAAATTAATCATTATTAGCTATACAGTGTGGCACGGCCTGGGCGAGTCTTCGAGCCCTGGCCGTGGTCTGTATTTTAAGCATCAATGCCACGGCCAGCCTTCGAGGACTCAGGCAGGCCGTGCCACCCGGCATCATAGCTAAAAATGACTAATAAGTAGTATAAACACTTTAGTAAAATCACATTACCCGGAACTGGATATTATTGAAACCGACTAAACGGGGAGGCCGTACTTATGTATAGGGTATGTATTGTATTACTTTCATTGATCATCGTTATTGGAATTCTCGCTTTCGGGTGTTCACAAAAAACCTCGGATCCAATAATCCCGCAGGATAACGAGCTGGTGGTATCCGTTGACATCGGTAGTGAATCAGACCGCGTCCTCTGGGGAGTGTGGGAAATAAGATTCGACACCAACGAACTATCGCCGACCATTGAACCGGTACGCGAGCCGCAGTTGCATGTCGATGTAGCGGACATGGTCAGTTACCCGGCTTGCGATGATTGCATTGTGTTAACCGTGAATTCCTTCAACACTGTTACGCGCATAATCGATGTCGATGTAACCCTTCGCAATCCTTACCCGATTTCCGGGAAGGATGTGCGCGGTATACTCTTCATCACCGGTTATGAACACATTCTCGTTAATCCCGATGACTGGACCGATTTGTGGGACATCCCGGGGGGTATTGAACTGAATCCGTTCATCGCGTTCGTCAAGGATGAGCCAAACCGGGTTTTCGGCGGGAACGCGGAACATACGGAGAATTACCAGGTTTATATTCCCAAGCCGCCATCATTTTTTGCCATCCGGTATGCAGTCGATGCATCATGGCCCGGCAACTGCAAGGAGCCATATGCGATCCAGGATTTCCAGCAGGAAGTCATAACGACCGATTATGGCTCATCCGGGGCGGTGCAGGTTACGGTGTTCGACTGGCAGGATGATGTCGATTTGGTGAGGCTTTCGGTGCCGGAAATTTCCGGACAGGATTGGCTTGATATGGAACCCGGTGCTATTGATAACGTATGGTGGGTGGATCTCCAGAACAATGAGTTTGCATACGCTGGAGAGCACCCGGCAGTGATAGAGGCGACTTCCACTAACTCAGGCGGCGTTGCACTTTACGATCTCCATGATATCGTAATCAGCTCGTCATCCGACCAGGGCTGGGCGCGCACGTGGGGCGGATCTTCCGTGGATACGGGAGCCAATGTAATCGTGGATGATTCCGGCAACATCTACGTAGCCGGGCAGTTCCAGTCCACCGTCGACTTCGATCCCGGTGCGGGCTATGAGGAGCACACATCGAACGGTTTGTACGACTGTTTCCTGTCCAAATTTGCCCCGGCGGGTAATCTTCTGTGGACCCGCACATGGGGAGGCAGCGGAAGTGATAGAGTTGCGAACCTCGCTTTCGACGATTCCGGCAACGTTTATATTACAGGCGAATTCAAAAACACAACCGATTTCGATCCGGGGCCCGGCGAACAGCCGCTCATTTCCAGCGGGCTGTCGGATGCATATCTGTGCAAGCTGAACGCATCGGGGGACTATCAGTGGGCATGCGCCTGGGGCGGTTCGGAAAGTGATGAAGGTCTCTGTGTTGCTCTTGATGACATGGGTGCTATATATGTCAGCGGGCAATTCATTGGTACTGTTGATTTCGACCCCGGAGCAGGAACCGAAAGTATCAGCTCCAATGGCAACGAGGACGCTTATGTCAGCAAATTTGATTCAACCGGCGGATTCGTATGGGCTAAAACCTGGGGCGGGAGTAGTGATGAATGCGCGCGGGGAGTAGCGACGGATGGTTCGGCGTATATTTACATAACAGGCGAATTCCGCGGCTACTCGGTCGATTTTGATCCTGATGACGTTGGAATCGACGAGCATGACAGCAACGGATCCACCGATGCATACCTCAGCCAATTGAGTCTCGCAGGTGCCCATGAATGGACGATTACCTGGGGCGGGGGTGGTCCCGGATACGGCGGTGATTACGGTTGGGCTGTTGATACATACGGTTCCAGCGCGATTTACGTGGCGGGGAATTTCTACGGCACCGTCGATTTCGATCCGGGCATCGGGACGGTTGAACACTCCGCCGACAGGTATGGGGCATTCGTCAGTAAGTTCGGCCCTGACGGTACTCTTAACTGGGTAAGCACCTGGGACGGCAACGATTACGAGTCCGGTGGAGGTATTGTTGCCCTGGACATGGCAAAATATGTCGTAGCGGACAGCTTCGGGGATGTTGTCGTGACCGGGCAATGCAACGAGGGCACCGATTTCGATCCCGGACCGGGCGTGAACGTACCGACACTCAGCGGGAAGACGGATGCTTATCTGTGCAAGCTCAATTCATCCGATGGTTCACTCGACTGGGTCAGGGTTTTCGGCGGCCTTAGTTACGACAACGGATGGGGCTGCGCCGTTGACGGCGAATCGAATGCATATGTCGTCGGCGGATTTGAGATGACCGTCGATTTCGATCCGGGCGCGGGAGTGGATGAACATACAACAAACGGCAGTGCAGATGTATTTCTCGTGAAATATAATTCCGATGGCAATTGGTAATACGTCGGTCTTTTTACTATTGTAACCCGGCATTCTGATGCCGGGAAATCTCATATTTCAAAGTCTATTATTTCGTTTTCTACAAACCACGCTAGCTCCTGCAAATGGCTTTTGATTTTGTTCTTCTCTTTTGTGTACACGACAATTACCAGACTTTTTTGTGCTCTGCTGGATGTGACATAAAAGAGCCGACGAGTCCTGTCAATTGATGTCTCTTTGCCTTCCTGTACATTTTGCAGGTCGGTTGATGTGGGCGCTTTATCTCCGATTAGCTTGCCATAGCTAAACATAAAGCCGCGAGCTTCATTATCGTCTAAAATCACCATCACACGAGGGAATTGCAGGCCTTTTATTCCTTGATGCGTGAAAAAATGAGATTCGTCAGAAATGTACTGCACATAGGATTCCAATTGGCTAAACGGAACAGATAGAGCTTTACCCCAAGCATCAATGCCTGGATCGGTGTCGTCTGTTTCGATGGAATCACCAAGTTTGCTCTCGTCTTCTATAAAGCCTTCACGAGATAAAATAAGCGCAAATATGTCAGGTATGGCAAATAATCCACTTGCCGCGACTGACTTTAGGCAATCAATCAACGATGGATCATTGTCGTTGTCCCACAAGGAAAACAGTGTTCTCACTGCTGCGTCCGATTTTCGTATTTCATCCAATGGCGATTCGCTAGTTTTCAATGCGTCAGTGGTCATAAGCGGAGAGTACTTCTTAACTATTTTTGCCACAGCATATTCATTCTCATCTCTTAACGATTTAACCAAGAGAAGAACCTGTTGTGAAAGTAAGGAAATGCCGCTTAGAGACCCATCAATCAAGCCAGTTTTGAATTTAGCGATTTGATAAAGCGGTTCAAAGAAGCCGATAAACCCACCTCGCCGTGCAGCCATATGATGCTCAAGTGTGAGTATTACTATGTCTTGATCATCTCCTGACCACTTAGCATCTAAAGTGATTTCAATCATTCTCTTGGATATTTCATCTTCTACGTCGTTCTTATTTATGCCATCATCATCTTGCACGAGAAATAATCGGACAAATCCTTCACGCGCATCTTTTCTTGGCTCCTGTTCGTGGTCGTCTGCTGCGGCCCTTATCTTATTAATAAGCCTTACTACACGTTTTGGACATCTATGGTTGATAACTATGGCAGGCTTTTCCCACTCATCAGGCACTGCTTCGGCTAAACCGCTTTTCCCATGTGAATAGATTCGCTGCATGGTATCCCCGAAAAGGGCCAAACAGAATTCTCCCGAATGCTTACTTTGAACCTCAAAGAAAGCATCGACTAAATCTTTCTGAGTGTCTTGGCTTTCGTCGATCAGTAAGACGGGGTACTTGCGAATCAGAATTCTCTTCATAAGTGATTTGTTCGCCAGAAAATCAGCTAAAATTTCTATGACTTCATTATGGTTTAGCGAATTTTTGCCGATGTTTTCACCATTTGGATTGTATGTGAAGTACTTGATCGTATCGAGACGCTCCAGCCTCTTATGCTTTTGCTCAATCTGAACAGCACGGTCAAAAGCGGCTTTTGAGCCTGCTCTGCCCTTTTGCTGCTTATCTTGAAGATCATTGATCTCCAATTCCAAATTATGGCTTAGCCATTCGCTGATATCTTTGCTATAAGTCCGAATCAATTCCCACGCAAAGCTATGGATCGTAGATACGGCAAAAATTGAATCATAATCAATTCTGTGTTTGATCTCATCACATGCAGCATTGGTATATGTGATTACAGCGACTTTTCGGCCGGACTGACGGAATTGCTGTCCGTATTTCTGGCGGAATATCTTCATCGCATCAACAAGAGCTCGTGTCTTTCCAGAACCCGCACCCGCAAACAGGAAAAAGCTCTTTGGATTATCCAAATTAAGGCAGCTATCCATAACATCGCTAAGGTTTGGTTGAGTAGCAGAATTATTCATTCTCCACCTCAAGAGTTGCGGACACTAAAAAATCCAGTTTCTTCTCGGCAAGCTTGTTTTCAAGCCATTTAAGACCTTCAGAAATATAGTCCGGTGGCTCCAGCTTACTCGGCTCGGTCAGATAGAGTAATTGTAACGCCATCTCTGCCTTATTCGAGTATCCGTCAGTTACGCTGTCGAACATGGCTCTGTTTGCTTCCCTCAAAGACTCTTTACCAAGGGCTTCTTTGAGTTTTCCCAGCAAACCACTGGGATTCTTATATGCTCTGAATAATTTCATATTGGTAAAAGCCAACGAATCCTCAAATGTATATGGAATGGCCTCCTCTTCAGTTGAGTCATCTTTGATTTTTACTGGTATTGGGCATTGATAGGCCACCCTGATCTGTTTATTTACAGATTGTTTTTCATCGTCAGGGCAATCCAGCAGTTCATCAAGTAACCTCTCCTTACCTGATTCATTTTTCCCCGGAATCCATTCTTTGAGGGTCGTGTTGCCAGTTCGATATTTCTTGCCCCGTTCAGGAAATTCTTTTGCATTAGTAGATTCGCCAATAGAATCCAAATCTGTGATCACAAGCGAAAGAAGTCCAAGTGTTTCAAGAAGCGGTCTCAGGCGGTGCGCATGACTACCGCCAATTTCAAGTAGAGAGACATAGCTTTGATCCAGCTTCTGGAATTTATGCCGTATGAAATGTGGAACAAGCATTCGTTCCGCCGAACCCTCAACCAGAATGGCCGCATCGGCAAAGAACAAATCGCAATGGGTTGACTTGAGATATCGTGTGGCGAATTTGGATGTTTCATCACCGAATGTTTTCGATAAATTCACAACGGTTGCCGAAGGTATTTCTCGTTTTTCTCTTGCAGGCTCACGTCGGAAGTATCTTAAACAGGTGAAGTCCAGCTCGTGAGCAATATGAGACGAATGTGTGCTGACAATCAACTGTGTATTAAGATGACTATCCTTGAGCTCATCTTTGTTGCGCAGGACTTGATAGGCCTTTTTAATGAAAACTTGTTGAATTTGAGCGTGCAGATGTGCTTCCGGTTCTTCTATAAGCACGATGTGAAGCGGTTCTATGATGGTTTCATCATTGCTTTGTCCTTTTGCTGCCTTCCCGACACGCATCCATTCATCTCTGAACCGGATCAGGCTAAACACCATAGATATAAGATTCTGATATCCTAATCCATTGTATTTTTCTGGAAGAGACAGAGGTAATGAATCAGTATCTTCAGGTATCACATTAAACTGTACTGCTGTTTTGTGATCTAAGCTATCAATAGGGTTAATCTTGCTTGTTAGGGAGATCTGTGGATCACTAAAGCCTGGGTAGTTGAGTCCTTCCAACTCCTCAATCGCTGGCGTAAAGCTGGCCTTTAGCTTTTCATCAAATACCGTTTTGGCTACTTCAATTGCCTGTAATGCCTCGAAGTCACTGGCATCAGGGAATTCTATCGGGTTTAAATGCGTCTTAAAATACCGCCGAAGCTGTGAGGATAAACTTGCAAAGCCGCTGTGTGATTCGTCTTCGGTTTTAGGATCAGAGAAGCCTCGTTGGGCGCTGATAACGTCGATCTTGAAGAGGCCGTCAAATGGTTCTCTTTCCATCGCCTCACTGTTGGTAGGGAGCGGCTGGGGTTTAGCCACACCCTTTTCAGGGTCGCAACATTGTGTTGGATCTAATATGAATGCTTTTAATTCAAAAACTCGTTGAAGTTCCCTGTTTAGAAAATCCCACATTGATTCAGGCCATAAGGTCAATTTGCGTTTATCTTTTAATGAGGCAATTGACTCAGTATCACGAGCAGATTTGTAGGCATTACGAAATTCTTTGTACAGCTTTTCAATATCCTTTGGCGCAAATACCAGCCGGATGCCAAGTTTCTGATCAGGATCCCAGTCAAGGGTTGGGAGCAAGTGGATGATATAGTGTATATCCGCATCAGAGGCATCAAGCCAGATATCAATGGATGGTAAATATGGCAACCATTGTCCGAGTGTTAGATCAGCGGTATTGTCGTCTTCCACACTTATCCATTGCTCGCCGATATGATTGATATGAATCCAATTCGACAGCGTAAAATCCGTGGTTGCGATATCTTTTCGGCGGCTCTTCTTGAGAAACAGAATCATCGAATCCATCGCAGATGTCTTGCCGCTATTATTTGCGCCGACAAAGATCGTTTGCTGTGGGGCTATCTCAACCCGGCACGATTTGAGCTTGCGGAAATTTTGGATTTCAATAAAAGCTATATTCATGCGATCACCCTTGTTGCATTTCAGCAATGGTACTATCAGATCTTACTTACTAAATAGTCGTATTACCCCGCTCAACATTCGGTTAAGTCAGTAAAATTCCTCATCTCTAGCAGGACGTTGAAATTGAGTTTGATGAAGTTGGTACCGCCATTACAAATTCCTCCTATCATTTAAATTTGAATAAGCAATATCTACCATAGTGTGTTTTCTTAGTCAAGCAGGAAAAGAACCCCGGCATCAGAATGCCGGGTTACATCAGTAAGAGGGCCTGAGGCATTTTTACTTCAACGGCAATGTCTGCTGTATATCCACGGGAGAATACCCATCCGTAAAATAGGCGTCGTATGAGCGGACCAGGAGGTCGTCCATGGTGAGTTTGCTGATTGCATCAACAAAAAGCATCGTCGCCTGGGCGTTGGTGAGGAGGGGGACATTGAGGTCGGCGGCTTTGCGTCGTATCTGGTAATCGTTATCCAACTCGTCCGGCTCGAGGTTCTTGGGTATGTTGATAACGAGATCGACCCATCCCTCTGCTATGGCGGTCAGCGCGTTGGGCGCCTCATCGTCAGGCCAGCCGAGCGGCATCACATCGATGCCGTTCCCCTTATAAAATTGCGCCGTCGCGGGTGTGCCGAAAAGCTGAAGCCCCATCCCGCTGAGTTCACGTATCGTCGGAAGCAGCTCGACCTTCGTATGTATCGGCCCGGTCGAAAGGAAGACGCCCTTCTTCGGTACGTCGTACCCGACCGAGAACATCGCCTTCAAAAATGCTTCCTCTATCGAATCGCCCATGCATCCAACTTCGCCGGTGGACGCCATCTCCACACCCAGCACCGGGTCGGCACCGGTAAGGCGCGTGAAGCTGAACATCGGCGCCTTGATGCCGAGATGGTTCAGCTCGAAGATACTCTTGTCGGCCTGCTCGACCGGGTATCCCATGATCGCATTCGTCGCGAGTTCGATCATATCGAGGCCGAGCACTTTCGAAACGAACGGGAAACTGCGTGACGCGCGCAGGTTGCATTCGATGACCTGTATGCGATTGTCCTTCGCTAAAAATTGGATGTTGAACGGCCCGGTGATTTGCAGCGCCGACGCGATGAGCCGCGATATACGCTTGATGCGGCGTATTGTCTCGATATATATTTTCTGCGCGGGGAACACGATGGTCGCGTCGCCGGAATGCACCCCCGCGTGTTCGATATGTTCGCTGATGGCATACGCGACGATCTCACCGCCTGCACCAACCGCGTCGATCTCGATCTCCTTCGCGTCGGTGATGAATTTCGAGATGACCACCGGCGCGTCCTGCGAAACTTCGGCGGCCATGCCGAGATAACGTTCGAGGTCGGTGGCGCGGTAGGCCACATTCATCGCCGCACCGGATAAGACATACGACGGACGCACCAGCACCGGGTAGCCGACATCATGCGCGAAACGTTTGGCTTCCTCGATCGATGACAATCCTTCCCACGCCGGTTGGTCAACATTTATCGAATCGAGCAGCGCCGAGAATTTGCTGCGATCCTCCGCGTGGTCAACCGATGTCGGTTGGGTGCCGAAGACTTTGACTCCAGCCACGTGGCATCGCATCGCCAACTTGTTGGGTATCTGCCCGCCCATCGAGAGGATCATCCCGCGCGGCTGCTCCTTATCATAAACATCCAGCACGCGCTCGAGGCTGAGTTCCTCGAAATAAAGCCGGTCGCAGACATCGTAATCGGTCGAAACAGTTTCCGGGTTATGGTTGATGAGGATCGTCGGGAATCCCATATCGGTCAGGGTTTCGAGGGTACGCACGCAGCACCAGTCGAATTCCACCGACGAGCCGATGCGATACGCGCCCGAGCCGAGCACGGCGACCGATTTATCCGCTTCGAATTCGATATCGTCATCGACTGCGATGTATGTCTTATATAAATAATTCGTACGTGCCGGGAATTCCGCGGCGACTGAATCTATCTGCTTCACATACGGCACGATCCCGCGCGACTTCCGCATCTCCCGCGCAAGGAGCACCTTCTCGTCCATCGTGCCGGGATGATAATCCATGCACGCGCGCGCGACCTGGAAATCCGAAAAGCCGTGTCGCTTGGCATGGAGCAAAAGATCATCGGGAAGATTCTTGTCATCATATTTACAAAGCTCGGTGTAGCAATTCACGATATCGAGTAGCTTATGCAGGAACCATCGGTCGATGCCGGTCAGATCGGCGATCCGGTCGGTGGGCATGTCGTTCATCAACGCGGATGCGATTGCGAGGATTCGCTTGTCGGTCGGATGCACGAGCATTTCTTCGATATGTTCGGACGGCACATCGTGACGGTTCCCAACGAGGCCGTGCATTCCGGCGCCGACCATACGCAGCGCCTTCTGCAACGCTTCCTCGAAATTGCGTCCGATGGCCATGACCTCGCCGACCGATTTCATCTGGCTGCCGATCTCGCCGGATACGCCGGAGAATTTCGCGAGATCCCATTTCGGCATTTTCACCACGACGTAATCGAGCGCGGGTTCGAAATTGGCGGTGGTCGTGCCGGTAAGCCGGTTGATGATCTGCGGCATGGTCTTGCCGATGCCGATCTTCGCGGCGACCCACGCGAGTGGATAGCCGGTTGCTTTGCTCGCAAGCGCGGACGAACGTGAGAGTCGGGCGTTGACTTCGATGACACGGAACTCATCGCTGGATGGATCGACCGCATACTGAATATTACATTCGCCGACGATTCCGAGATGCCGCACCGTGAGTATGGCGGTTTCGCGCAGGCGGTGATATTCCTCGTTGCTCAATGTCTGCGATGGTGCGACAACCAACGATTCGCCGGTGTGTATGCCCATCGGATCGAAATTCTCCATGTTGCATACGGTCACGCAATTATCCGCCGAATCGCGCATGACTTCGTATTCAAGTTCCTTCCATCCCTTGAGCGACTTCTCGACCAGCACCTGCGGTGAGAGTTTGAATGCCTTTTGCGCGATTTCAATCAGCTCGGTCTCCTTGTCAACGATCGCGCTTCCGAGACCCCCGAGCGCGAACGCGGCACGGAGTATCACCGGGTATCCGATCGATTCCGCGGCCTTACGTGACTGCTCGACATTCAATGTCGCCATGCTTTCCGGCACGAGTACATTAATTTCGGCTAACTTTTCGATGAACAGTTCGCGGTCTTCGGTGGAACGTATCGCTTCAATTGGCGTGCCGAGTACGCGCACATTATGTTTCGCGAGGACTCCCGTATCGTGCAACTCAAGTCCGCAGTTGAGCGCGGTTTGTCCACCGAACGAAAGGAGGATACCGTCGGGCTTCTCGATCTCAATGACACGTTCCACGAAATCGGGACGCACCGGCAGAAGGTAGAGGCTGTCGGCTAATCCCTTCGATGTCTGTATCGTAGCGATATTCGGGTTGACTAATATTGTGTGGATGCCCTCTTCCTTCAACGCCTTTATCGCCTGGGAGCCGGAGTAATCGAATTCACCCGCCTGCCCTATGGACAGCGCGCCGGAACCGAGTATGAGCACCGATCGAATCACTTCGCGCACCTCCCGGCGTGGGTTCGGACTTCATCGACGAATCGATTGAACAGATATTTCGTATCCACCGGCCCGCATGTGGCTTCCGGGTGAAACTGCACGGCGGAGAACGGTTTCGACTCGTGCCTGAGGCCCTCGAATGTTCCGTCGTTCGCGTTGGTGAACCATGTCAGCCATCCGGCGGGAAGTGATTTTGCATCCACCGCGAACCCGTGATTCTGGCTGGTGATGTAGCATCGCCCGGAATCGGCGTCGGTGCATGGCTGGTTCTGTCCGCGATGCCCGTACTTCAATTTGTATGTCTTCGCCCCCGCCGCGAGTGCGAGCACCTGCGCGCCGAGGCATATGCCGAATATCGGACGGTCATCATTGAGCGCGCGTTCGACATTGGCTATCACGCTTCCGGCGCGTTCGGGATCACCCGGGCCGTTGGAGATGAAGAGCCCGTCATAGTCGATGGATGAAAAATCGAAATCGGACGGCACCACAGTTACCTTCGCGTTGAGTTTCAGGAATTCGCGGATGATGTTGTTCTTGATGCCGCAATCGACCGCGACGATGTGGATATCACCGTCGCCGAATACCTCGACACCGTCCCGCGTAACCTGCCCGACGAGGTCGGTCTCGTTCGGGTCGATGAATTCGATGCCCGCCGGATCGTGGCCTTCCGGCACGACGATCCCGGGCATGACCCCGTGATGTCGTATGTGTTTCGTCAGCGCGCGGGTGTCGATGCCGGTGATGCCCGGCACATCCTGCGACGCGAGCCAGTCGGAGAGGGACGACACCGCGTCGTAGTGGGAGTAACGTTCCGACAGATCGGCGGTGACGAGCGCCTTTATCTGTATGCGGTTCGATTCGAAATGCTTCACGATTCCCCACTCGTCGCGCGCGTCCGACGGCACTCCGTAGTTGCCGATGAGCGGGTATGTGAGGGTGAGTATCTGCCCGGCGTATGACGGGTCGGTGAGCGATTCGGGGTAGCCGACCATCCCGGTATTGAAGACAACTTCACCCGCGCTCTTTAAAAGAGCGCCGAACGCGTAGCCTTCGAATGAACGCCCGTCTTTCAGAATTAGGCGGCACTTTGGCCGTTTAGGGTCGTAGCGCATCAGGTTTCCCGTATGACCCCGCCTCTAATAATTTTGTTTCGAATACCTGTCCTGCGTGGGGTCAAGTGACGTTATCGCAAACGGGTGGATGTGTCAAGAGGGGATTTTTGGGAGGGGGAAATGTCTCGGCACAAGGGTGTGCTGGAACAGCGAAAATATTTTGTTACTTGGGAGTTATCTGAGTTGACAAGACCGAATCCACATGGTAAGTATTTAATATGTTCTGATTCTAATCAGAGCAAATATATCTAAATACTGGCTTGGTATCTTTATCAAGCTCGGAGGTTAAAATGATTAATTCTAATCACAGTACGGATGTAAAGGGTAATCTCGAGTTAATTCCAAATCCCCCAAATGCTGGAAAACTAATCAAAGCACTGAGGCATTTAGACTACGATAACCTCACGGCACTTGCTGACATCGTGGATAATTCAATTGATGCAGGTGCTTCCCAGGTATTCGTAGACATCCTCACTGATAAAACGCTGAGAGAAACCACTGGTAGTGAGGTGGCACAGATTATTATTTCAGATAATGGGTCTGGTATGAGCCGTGAAACCCTTGATGAAGCAATGAAGCTTGGCTCAAACGCGGAAAGAAATGCTTCATTTGATCTCGGGTTATATGGGATGGGGCTTGTGACCGCAAGCATCTCAATCGGAACAAGGTTAGAGGTTATCACTGAGACAAAAGAGGGGGGCTGTCTGGTTTCAATTCAGGATTTAAACGTGATCGAAGCGAGTAACGAATTTATCAAAGAACTCAGGCCTGCAATTGAAGATGAGCCCTATACTTTGCACAAACATCTCTATTCTCGACTTAAGAAGGGGTCTGAGAATAAGGGCACAGTCGTTACCATTGATGGGGTTGATAATTGTCAATGGAAAAGGGAATCGGGATTAACCGAGAATCTTATCAGCCATTTCGGGCAGGTTTACCGAAAATTCATTAAAGCTGGAAAGATCAAGATCACGGTACAGGGCAAAGCAGTCGTAGCTATAGATCCCATTTATGATTTTAATCCAGAGATTTTGGTTAAAGAAGAAATCACCGTTGATGGAGAAACTGTGTACCTTACTATTACCGAAATTGAAGACTACGGCCAGCAGTTAAACAAAGAGAAAGGTATCAACGTCAAAAACCAGGGTTTCTATATCTTACGGAATAACAGGGAAATAAGGGCTGGTGAGACATTAGGGGTTTTTACTAAGCATAATGATCTTAACGAGCTTAGGATAGAGTTTAGCTATCCTGGAACATTAGATGATGCGTTATCTGCCAACTTCAGCAAGAACCGAATACAGTTGGACCAACGGTTAAGGGATAAAGTTCAAAGGATCGTAACACCGTACATAAAACAAATTAAGGGTCATTCCAAAGATAGACAGAAGTCGAAACGTGTTAATAAGGAAGATTTTAGCGAAATCGAAAAGTTCATTACTCAAAAGGCACATCTACTGGATACACCGAAAAGTGAAGTTGAAGATCGCTCTCCCAGAAAGAAAACTAACTCGCGCAATAAGATTATGACTAAGGATGGATCTCCAAGGCTTAATATTGTTAAGAGAAAAAGAAACTATCTCGACGCCCTTAAAGTTAAATTTGAGCTACGAGATTTAACCGAGCGCGGAGCGCTCTACAACGTAGATATGGAAAAGGATACGGTCATAATAGAATGGAATGAGGCGCATCCGTTCTATCTGGAGTTTGTGGCTCCAAACAATGCCAAGCCTGACATTCAAAATCCCATATGTTTCCTTGTCTATTGTTTAGCGAGCGCTGAACTCCGCTGTTTACATGATTCAGAGGACATTGCGGCAAATATTCGTATCGAAGTTGGTAAAAATATGGCTACGCTGATGAGGTAGGCAATATCTATACCCGGAGCCTTCGTTGCTCCACGCGGAGCTTAGACCAAGGAAAAGGAAACGTAGGTGGTAGATAACTATGTAAGTTGATAAATAGGTGTAGTTAATCTCATACTGAGGAGGAGATAAAATGTCTAGAAAAGAAAAGGTCAAGCGTGTCATTGATGGTGACACGTTTGAAACGCACAGCCGGAAGAAATCTGTAAGGTTAGCTAATGTTGATACTCCTGAGAAGGGCCAGAAGGGTTACGGTCAGGCAAAAGCTAAATTGCAGAACTTAATTGGAGGGGAGGAAGTTAAGGTTGTCACTAAGGCCCGTGATAAATATGGCCGCGCTGTGGCACATGTTTACAAGGGCCGCGAATCAGTAAACAAGAAAATGGAAAAGTGAGGTTTATAGCTGGGAACGGGCTCCCGGGAAATGAGTTGCCGGGTTACTTTCTGACCATCAAAAGGAGGGTGGCATTATGCAGTTTAGATATCAGGGTGAGAAGCTATCAAGTGCTCGGAGGAGTCTGATGCTACCACACCCGCGTGGTGAAGCGGAAAGCATATTTCATGCATTCCAGAATTGCTCGTTAGGATTTCAAGATTTGCGTGATGAGGATCTTGATGACGATGCCCGGGGTTGGGTCGCGAAGATAAATGAGTTGATGGACACTACTGGAATAGATGATCCTGAAAGTCGCGGAACATGGCTGTTAAAAGCAGAACTCTTAACCGAGGATCAGCGTATTGAGTTGTCAAGTGCTATTGACGAGTTAGCGCACTGGTTCGATAGGCGTCTTCAGGAGAATCCTTAAGCCCTGTTGCCAAGTGCCACGGACAACCGCCCATCTGATTGAGCGTATGTGAAATCAAATCGAGGTTGCCCGTGTTCGGCATACGGCCCCAAAGAGCACGCCCATCCTCGCGGACTCGGACTGGGCGTGACACCCGGATTTGGAATAGCCTGTTAATGTAGTATATATACTACATTAACAGAACGTTGGAATCTCTGAGTATTGTGGCCCGGTCAACCCCGTTGCCGGGAATAAAACTACAGCAATATTCCCGGCATCAGAATGCCGGGTTACATCATTAGGAAGTTTCAGCGTTCCCCTACCCAAAATGCTTCCCCAGCTCCGAGAAATATTTGCGGCCGAGCCAGGATGAGTTTTCTGAGACCCATTCGCTGAGGCGTTTCGTGCCGGTCGGGGGGGAGTCGGTGACAAGGAAATCCGGTGAGGGTTTTGACGGATTCACCATTGGCAAGGAGAAGTTGGGTGATGTATCTCCCGCTGAATCCGAACGCACCTGTGACTATGTTCTTCATTTCCAAAAGCCCGTCCTTGTTTCTGGCATATCTCTGCAATCCCGGGAACTCAGACACATCGAATCCCACATGCCATACAAACCCACAACTTACATGGTTTTGAATGGGCCGATTACCCAGAAGACATCATCGGGTGTCCTGAGCCAACGGTAGCCGTAGAACCAGGTGCCTTCAATCTTCTCCAGAGCTTCACGGCAGTATTCACCATAGGACTCTCTCAGTGATCTCAGCACATCAGGATCGGCAACGCCAATTTCACCCAGGGCCCGGATGACCGAATCCTTTTCGCGGTAGGTCTCATCGTCAAGTAAATCCAGCAATGCCGGGATCGCGGCTGCCGCTTCAGGACCAATTGTCTCGATGGCCCCTATCACCCCACCACGAACGTTAAATTCCACATCGTTCAAGGCATCAACCAGGGCGGGTATCACCTCATCCGCCGGGCCAATCTTACCGAGGGCTATGGCGGCGTAATTTCGGACACCCTCATTATCGTCATCAAGCATTTCGATTATCGCCGGCACCAACATGGCTGCGTCGGGACCTATGTAGCCAAGCGCCATAACCGCCTGCTTCCGTATATCGGGATTCTCGTCCCCGAGAAGCGGTTCGAGGTGGGGGATGCCATCCTTCCCTATCTTTTTGAAAATATGTGCCGCGGATGAACGTACCTTAGAGTTCGTGTCCCCGAGTGCTTCAATGATGTCCGGTATCACGGGCTTCGCGGATGCACCGTATTCCATGAGCGAATCCACTGCTTCCTCCCTGACAAACTGATCAGTATCGGACATCGCGTCGATAAGGGCCGGGATCGCTTCGTCGGGATCAGCTCCAATCTTGCCCAGTGTGGATACTGCGGCTCGTCGGACCCGAGGCTCATCGTCGTCAAGCAACTCAATTACCTCGGAAGCTGTAACGGATGCATCACTTCCGAGTTCACCGATAGCATAAAGAACGCCGACTCGGATTTCGTTGTCCTCATGATGCAATCCCTCGACCAGGGCGGGAAGAGCCGCAAGGCCGATATCGCCAAGGTATCCCGCTATCCGATCACGGAAGTGGTAGTTCTCCTCATCATCATATAGTTTTATAAGTTCCGGTATGGCCGATTCAGCGGCCTTACCGCAGTTACCCAATGCTTCTGCGGCATTCCTCCTTACCGCTATGTCCGGATCCTCAAGAAGTTCAGTCATCAATCTGACTACACCGGGTTCAGGCCCGATAAGACCCAGGGCTTCTATTACAAACCCCCGACTCGGTGTATCCGCGATTCGAGCGAGCCTGATAAGATCGGGAACCGCGTCCTTCATCAATTCTGCAGGACCGAGGCTGCATTGCTGGAGTATTGAAGCGGCTTCCGATGCAAGCTCCTCATCATCACCCTCAAGCAACTCAAGCAACGGTGGGATCGAATCGGGGACAAGGTAGGGCAGTGTATAAACAGCGAGTCCTTGCATCCCTTCTTTCCTTTCCTTAAGTCCATCGATAATCGGACTAACCGCGTCCGGGCCAATTGCGACCAACGCATTACATGCCTCAAGGTTTATCTCGCCTTCGGTCCGTATACACGCGTCGATTATCGGCGCAACCGCTTTGTCATCCACATGCCTGATAAAACCGAGGACAGCGACGACGGTCTTCAGAAGCCGCGGATCGTCTGTTTCCAACACTTCTATTAAGCCCGGCACGGAATCCGGACCGATCTCGCTGAGGGCATATCCCGCAGCGGCACATGTATCCCTGTTTTCATGCCGGATCAATTCGAGCAATTCGGGTATTGCTTCTTTCGCCCCCGGGCCTATCCGGCCGAGGGCGTAGGAGGCAAAAGTTAACTTATTGGGATTCTCATCCTTCAGGGCTTGCTTCAGTGCCGGTACAGCGACGGCACCAATCGCTGCCAGCGCCTTAGATGCATTTTCTCTTGTATACCTGAACTCATTACCTAATAAGTCAATCAGTTCAGGAATGATCGCTTCCATAGCCGGGCTGATTCCCCTTACTATGCTTGCGGCATAACCGCAAACTTCCCAATCTTCATCCTTGAGGGCGTTAGTCAGGAGCTGCATCGCTTTCTCGTGTCCATGGTTCATTTTCAATATCGTGGATACTGCAGCCAGACGAGTCGCCCAATCCTCATCGTCCAGAATGCTCTCAAGGGCTGTGAGCAGTTCAGATGGGTTCTCCAGTTCTGAAACGGCCTTTGCAGTTGACGCTCTCAACCAGTTATCATCAACCTTCAGGAGATTTACCAAGCCGACGGAACCACCGATCTTTCCGGCAGCGAGTGTCGCTTCACGCCTGACCATTATATGCGGATCGCTGTCCCATAATTCCTTCAACTCACCTATCGCATCAGCGGCGTCTATGCCCATGTTCCCCAGTGCTTTAGCGGCATAACGCCGGACAATTACTTTTTCATCATCCAGCAGCGCAATGAGCGACGGGACTGATTCACTCGTATCCGCAGCAATTTTGCCAAGGGATAAGGCGGCGTTAAGGCGCACATGCCAGAATTCGTCAGTGAGAGATTTACTTAATCCTGTAACTGCATCTTGACCATCGTAACCGATATATCCAAATATCCAGGCTGCGGCGGCGCGTACCTGTTCATCTTCATCGCCCAGTGCCTCAAGGAGTCGTGGTATTGCATCGATCGCAGATTCCCCGTACGCTCCGATATCGTAGATCGTACTCATACGAGTGAACCAATCATCTGATTCCAGGCGCATTGTCAAACGGGAAACGATTTCCTTTTCGTAAACGATAACTTTTTCATCATAGGATTTACCCCCGGCAGCCGGTTCTCCCGCGCAGGAACATAATGGCAGTAATATCAGGATAAACAAGGCGATTGTCTGTGCGTGCTTAATTATGCATTTATTCATTAGTGGAAGCCTCCCGGTAAAACCCATGATTTCAGGTTTATTCAGTTTTAAAGATTACCATAATTTATGTCCTGGCTCGGAATATTCCCGGCAAATATCCAATTCGCTCAGGACATTCGCTGCATTCACTATAGGTAATCACTACCCGAACAAGTGAATTTCAGCATGCTAACGGTATCCCCATACAATTGGATTTATTTGATGTTTCACGACACCCATAGAAAAACCGGCCCCCCCCCTAACCCCCCCCGTGGACGGGGGG
>CBDVBS010000003.1:0-23327 GCA_965372275.1 uncultured bacterium
TCACCTGAACGGGTAGCGCGTATCTATAGGTCGCTCTGCGACCGATGATGCGCGCACATGTTAAGACACCGCTATCCGCGAAGACGCGTAGTAGCGGTGGCACCCGGACGGAGTAGCCGTTGCGCGCAATTAATCCACTCATCATTCGGATTGAATGTTTTCTCAGCAGCCCCACGGTCAGCTCGAAGACTCGCAGACCGTGCCACCCGGACATAGATATTTCAAGGGGGTTAATTACCCCGCACGCATTTCAGGATATTCCATAATAACTACCACGGGAAAATCATCTATCTAAATAGAGATAATGTGTCGAATAAGTAACATCATATTCATATTGCTCCTGACGATGGGGTGGCTTATCGCCGGATGTTCCGCGCAAGGACCCGACCCTGTCGCGCCGGATGTGGAAACGCTCCGGGGTGAAGCGCATGAATCGCATCAGCTTTGGGGACTGTGGCAATTCAAAGCCGATCCCAAAGCCGGCACGCTGGATGTCATCCCTGTCCGAAACGCGGAGATGCATCTGAACGCGCTCCCATTCCTCGAACCACCCGCGAATGTCAAGCTCTCGATTGAGAACATCGAGTTCAACGGGAATACCATTTATGTTGATGTGTTTTTAAGCCATCCGTTTACCGGGCTGAACCAATTCACCGGATTCGATGTGTGCGGCATTCTGATAAGCAACGGCTCGGTATCCGGATTCACCGACCCGGCGTTAATATTGGCCGGGGAAGGGGATACACGCCTCCTTAACGCCGACGGCCTGACGCGCTGGTGGAATCCGGCGGAGTTCCCGGTGAATGACGGGACGATGTTCGCATACAATGACGGTCTGCTCGGTACGCCTGATTCGGCTGCCGGTTTCAATGCGACTCTGAACGGTTACAAATATTTCACGGACTACTTCGGGGCAAACGAGGGGTTGGATACGGTCGATCCGTCGGGCAGATCAGAGTTTACACCTGGGACAACAAATGTCAGGCATTATACAATCGCGCTTGGATCGGAAGGCCTGGTTTTCAATTACGCCGTCGATGCATGCTGGGCGTTTCCGCAGGGTGAACAGCCATGGGATATCGATGATTTCGGGCCGAATGCCAACAGCCCGGAATCGTGGTATGTGAAAACCGAAGTGGTCGGGAATACTTTATATAACACCGGCACTCAATCAGGGGGAAACCTGGTACTTTCCGTTGATGTTTATGACCACTTCAACGCCGGTTTGAATTCAGTACGTGTTGAATCACCGGGTAATTTCGAAGCGGTGACATCAAATTCGCCAACCGGTGAGGGCTGGTATTCATCGACATATGAAATCGAGATCAACGGGGCTGCTCCCGCCGAGAATGAAATAGAAATCCTGATCGCGGTTGAATCGGAAGTTGAGAATTATGGCGGCGTACTGCCGGGCCAGAAGGTTGCGGCATACATCACGATGAAAGTTCCGGTTGATGATTCGTTCCCGTATGAGGGCATCTTCGTGGATGGCGATAACGCCGATGATCCGCTGATGGATGGGTCTTACCAGCATCCGTTCGATACCATCCAGGGCGGTATAGATGCAGCGGGGACATCCGGGCAGTATGTTTATATCGATCAGTGCGCCGCGAACTACGAGCCGTTCACGGTTCTGACAAATACTCATATCATTGGCGAGAACTGGAACGGCGGGGTTGGCTGGGCGACGGTGGTGCAGGTCGATATGTGGAACTATTCATACCAGGTGATGAACGTAACGATTGAAAAATTACATTTCGACATCACCCGTAACCAGATGCCCGGACCGATCGTGACCGACCATATCGGATTGCAATTCGGCACCATGACCGACCTGGAAATTACAAGATGCAAATTCACTGGTCTGATCACCAACCAACTGCACTCGTGGTTTACGCGGTTCTCCGGTGTAAATGGCCTGGAAATATCATACTGCGAATTCACCGATATATTCCGACGCGGCCCCGCGGATAGTAATCGAAGCTTCCTCGCTTTGTATGTCACGCATTGCAGCAATGTGACGATCCACCATTGCGAGTTTCATCATATCGGGTTCGATGTGCCGGATGCCGGTAGCCAGCCCACGACGACCACGGCGATACGCTGCGGGCCGTTCATTTCAAACCTCGATATACACAATGTTCTCATATATGACCTCTTCGACAAGACCGACGGCGTGGGCGATTATGTGGTGGGCATGAACAATATGCGTGGTATTCAATGCATTTGGGAGGACGGCGAATATTTCAACATCTACAATATTACAGTAGATGACCTGCGTCACGCCGACCCGCCGGGGAGTACGAATGTGAATTCCGGGAATGTCCTCGGCATCTATATGGCCACACCGCATGTGGAACGGAATTGGAAGAACAATATCGTATCGAACCTGATTCCCACTGATGACACTGTGATCCCGGAATATACATATCACTGGGGTTACTGGTGCGAGGGGACTTGCGTTCCGGGACCATCACCTCAGCCTATGGATTATTCGGCTGCATACAATGTCGGTAAACCGATGCCGCCCGGTGAAGTGTCTTCTGATGGGTGGTATTACGGCTGGGAAGACCAGGTGACGTGGGGCACAGGTTGTATTTTTAATCATGAGGATGAGGACCCGATGTATGATCTGACGCCCGGGCCGAATTTCTATCATCCGACGAATCCTTTGTATGCTTACGGAGCGGATGACGACACCGAGATGGGAGCATTCGGCGGACCGGAGGGGGATTGGACGCCACCGAGCCAGGAGTAAATAATCCAGGACCACCCTTCTGAAGACAGAAGGGTGCCACCCGGAAGGATGTCGGAAACCCACGAAATGGGATTCGTGGGTTACACTTCCAACTGGAGCGCTGGCTTCCAGCCGGCATGATTTTATAAATTCCTCATGAGCGGGTAGCGCGTATCTATAGGTCGCTCTGCGACCGATGATGCGCGCACCTGGCAAGAGCACCGTTATCCGCGAAGACGCGTAGTAGCGGTGGCACCCGGAAATGAGTATTTGCTGGTGGAGATAAGACCACCCCTTTTCTCGAAGACTCGGAAAGGGGTGCCACAAGAGACAGGGGGGATATGAGCAGCGCGGTAATAAGGGGTGCAGCAACACGAGGGAGCTATGGATTTTTGAATTTGTGGTATCTAATATATTGGTATATTGGGGAAAAATTTGGAGATGTGGTTATGCATAAAGAAGTTTTCTTACTGGTCTTAATCCTTGCTGCGATGTTTGCGGCATATGGATGTTCATCCGACAACGGGGCTTCCATTTTGCCGGATGAGCCTCGCGCGATCGAGTTGAGCGCGTCATCGCACTACAACTGGGGTATGTGGCAATTCAAGGCCAACCCCGGCGCACAGACCCTGGAAGTGGTTCCGCTGCGATATGTGGATATGCATTTGAATGCGCTTAAGTTCCTTGAACCCCCTCCAAAAGTTTACCTCACGGTTGAAAGCCTTGCATTCAACGGAAACATCATCGAGGCCGATATCGGATTAAGGCATCCGTTTTTAGGGCTGGCCAAATTCACCGGCTTCGATGTGTGCGGAATATTGATCTCCAACGGTTCGGTTTCAGGATTTGCTGATCCCGATCTTGTTATGACCGGCGAGGGTGACACGCGCCTTCTTAATCCCGACGGCTTCGCGCGCTGGTGGAATCCCGCGGAATTTCCGGTCAATGAGGGGACGATGTTCTCCTACAATGACGGATTGCTCGGTGCTCCGGATTCAGTTGCGGATTACAATGCCACTTTGAACGGCTATAAATATTACACCGACTCACTCGAACCGAATGGCGACCTCAGCCTGCTTGACCCCGCTGAGAGAGGGGTGTTTTCTCCGGGGGTCAAGAACGTGCGTCATTTCTCAATTGAAATAGGCGGCGAAGGCCTAATATTCAATTACGCTATCGACGCCAACTGGGCGTTCCCGCAGGGTGGGCCGCCCTGGGAAGTGGATGATTTTCCTGAGAAAGCGAATCGTCCCGAAGCATGGAATATTGTGACCACCGAGACTACCAATACTCTCTGGAATGACGGGAGCAGTTCGGGCGGCAACCTGAGCCTGTCGATAGATGTTTACGATCACTACAACCCTGACATGAACGAGGTCACTGTTGAATCACCCGGCAACTTCGATGCGGTGTCTTCACCAACTGCTGTCGGTGGCGGCACGGGCTTTTCGACATATGAGATCGACATCACCGGTGCCACTCCCGCCGAAGATGAGATCGAACTGCTCATCTCCGTTGAATGTGAAGCGGCTGGCTACGGCGGCCTTCTTCCGGGTAAAACCGTGACGGCGTATTTCATGACCACCGCTTCCGTTTCAGACACGTCACCGATAACAGGCGTGTATGTTGACGGTGACAACGCTGCCGACCCCCTTGAGGACGGTTCGATGTCCCACCCGTTTGACACCATCCAGGAAGGCATCGACGCGGCGGGGATTGGCGACTTCACGGATATCTGGGATATATATGTTGACCCATACGAAGGCGGAGACTATGCACTGTTCACATTCAAGAACGATGCCCAACTCATCGGATATGCATTCAACGCGGGCAGCGGCAAGCCGGAGTTGGTTCTTACGGGTCAGTGGACTGTTGCGAACGGCCTGGATAATATCAGGCTTGAGAATTTCCTCATCACGTTCGATCATACAACTCAATCAGGCGGCGGGGGGACTTTGTTCAGCGGGAGTAACACCACTAATTTCACGATAGAGGACTGCAAGTTCACCGGAAGGATGTCGTACCAGTCATCGACATTCCTGAGTTTCTCATTCTGTGATAACCTGACATTGGAGC
This sequence comes from uncultured bacterium, assembly GCA_965372275.1. Taxonomy (GTDB): domain Bacteria; phylum JAJVIF01; class JAJVIF01; order JAPKYR01; family CAZSPL01; genus CBDVBS01. The sequence goes on from CBDVBS010000003.1 coordinate 4,814, forward strand.
ATAACGAATTTGACGCGATCAGGAATAAATCCACGTACTCAAGCAACTATCACCAGTTGATGCTCATCCTCTGGACGAGTTGCGACGATGTGCTCATACGGCATAACGAAATTCATGATATCGGCTATGATGATGAAGGCGCGAGCACAACGACGAACAACACCCACACCGATATCTTCAGTATGAGATGTACGGGATCTTCTCCCCCGGATTACTGCACTGATGTTCATTTCCACAACAACCTGATCTACGACATCACGAACTATTCGGATACCGACACCGTTGCGGTTAATTACACCAAGATACTCGGATGGAATGCCCAGATTGATTAAAACGCCGTCGCCGGATTTGAATGGGTGAACAACACCGCGGATGACATCACCGAGATTGCCGATGATGAAACGAAACGAGGGAATGCGTTCTTCTGCTACGGCGGCGTTATCGATCCCGGCTGGATTGTGAAGAATTCCATCATTTCCAACATGGCTCCGCTTTCTACGGCGATTTATTACAATGGGCATCGCGGGTTCTGGGCGGATAGCTGCGTGGCGCAGGTTGCCTGCACTTACTGTAACTGCTACAACTTCGGCCCGGTGGGACATCCGCAGGTAAGAGATTATGTCAATTTCTTCACCAAGGGCGTGGGGTCCTACGGGCTTACCGACCTGCAGGATCCGGCTTATGACATGACCCCTGGTGAAAACTTCTATCATGTAACCAACACACTACTCGTCAGTGATGACGCCACCGAGATGGGAGCGTTCGGGGGGACATACGGCGACTGGACGCCTCCGAGCCAGGAGTAGTGAAGAAGACCCGAAGTGCTTCGCCTCTGAAAGGTAATATCATTATATATTACAACGAGATGGGGGAAAAGGATTCAGTCTATTCCCCGACAAAGGATTGCCGGGCTACATCACTCCCGACCTGCACTTGCCCTTACATCATGCCGCAGGTCAGAGACCTGCGGTACCCGACCCGCGGAACCCGCCTTGTTGCAAAAATTGTTAAATGATGATTAAATTCTAAACTCATGGGAGTAACATGGGGTCATAAGGATATATCCGTTGGGAGGCTGCTCTTGATATATTCAATCTACCGGTCAATCATAATTGTCATGGCGGTCCTGTTCATCATCAACGCAACCGGTTGCCCCGAAGGAATAATACACCAATATCCTGTACCACAGGATGAGAAGGGTCTCCTTACAAGAACGGTGGGATATCCCGAGTTGCCCGAAACTCCGACAAAGGAAGACATCCCCGAATTATTCGAAGACCTTGGAAGCTCCAATGATTCCATCCGCTGGACTGCTTCTTACAACCTCGCTAAATTAATTGATGAACCGGGTGTGCTCGACCGCCTTTATGATGCTCTCAAGAGCGACAGCGAATTCAAGGTGCGCGGCGCCGCCCAGGCGTTCACGAAACTCGATCCTCTGCTTGAAGAAGCACTGCCCGGATTAATTGAAGCCATGGAAACAGGAAGCGCTGGAGCTGCGATTGAAATAACCAGGGCGATAAGCAGTTACGGCATCGACGCGGCTGAAGCCGTGCCATCGCTCATCAATGTACTCAACAGTGATATCACCCTCGAACGCAGGAATGCCGCTCACGCCCTGGGTGAGGTGGCCCCCGTGGCTAAAGAGGCCATACCGCATCTTGTATCGGCTTTGCAGGAACCGAAAGAGAGTTTAGCGAATAGCGCCGCAAATGCGTTGGGCAAATTCGCAAGCGATGCAATCCCTGCCCTGCCCGACCTCGTCGAGACCATGGGAACCACGTGGAGTCCGTCCACATCTTCGGATGGCGCTAATATTTTTGTCCAGATAGGTCCCGAGAGCATCCCATTCCTGATCGACGGCCTTGAAATGGGATCTTCCCGAAACCGAACATGTATCATCGATTCACTTGTCGGCTTCGGTGATCTCGCCATTGATCCCTTGAAAGCTCAGCTCAAGCACAGCGACCCCACTGTTGGAATGTATGCCGCTGATGGCCTGCAGATCCTCGGCATTGAAACCACCACTGACATTTCAAACTACTGTGCCGTAATTGTAAACGGAGAGAAAGATGATGTTATCAAGGCTATTAATAAAGTGAAAGAAATTGGCCCGGAGGCGGGTTACGCAATCCCGGCACTCATAGAAGCAGGCTACCGCAACGATTCGAAAGTAAAATCATATGCCAAGAGTGCCATCGAACATATCGGGATCAGGTCGACGAATAACATCACGGGACTCATTGATTTACTCGCCCATGAGAGCAGGTATGTACGTGAGGCAGCGATAGAAGCGCTTATGTTCCTCGGCCCACGTGCAACCCGTGCGGTGCCAATCCTTAAAGGGATGCTGGAGGACGATGACACATGGTCGGATTCCGACGTACGCGATGCATTGTCGGAAATACTCCCTGAATATGAAGCGGTACCATATTACCTCGACATGCTTGATCGCGATTCGCACTCCCCCAACGCCGGAGCCGCGATACAGTTGGTTGGTTACATGCTGACATCCGATGAAGCCAGGTCGGCTATCTTCGAAATTCTTAATGAACCCCGGACTAACGCATCCGAAAGGTCGATTGAAGCAATCACCGAGCTTGGTGCCGACGTGGTGCCGATTCTCATTGACGCCATGGCCACCGGTTCGGCAAACCTGAGGAAACACTGCGCGAAAATCATCACCAAAATCGGCCCGGATGCATCCGGGGCTGTCGGCATATTGATCGAGTTGCTTGACGATGAAGACCACGAAGTACGCTTGAACACAATCGAAGCACTCGTGGAAATCGGCCCCGCATCGAAGGAAGCGCTTCCCAGGCTCAGGGACCTGGCCGACAACGATCAGCATGTGTGGACATACAGAATGACATATCCCGTACGCCGCGCGGCCCGAAGTGCAATTGAAAAATTCGAGGCGATGGAGGAGGTATCCGGGGAATGATAAAAATTATCCATCTTTTTATAAGCCTCATGATTGTCCTTGCATCAAGAACATGCGGTATCGACATGGAACGATTTTACCCGCGTGATGTTGAACAGGGAAGTGATGAAGCACCGGTTCAGCAGTTGCCTGTTGAGGATAAATACACTGAATGGGAAAAAATCACTGTCGGAAACGAGGACCTGTTTGAAACAATCCGGAAGGATATGCAGAAAACACAGGATTGGCCTGATGATACCGAGGGGAAAGTTGGATATTTCCCCGGTCTCGGCAAAACATGGTCTGGTACCGCCTGGGATGAAAGCCCCTTCCTGAGGGAAAACGTCGAACGTGCATACGAAGCACTGGACCTCGAAGATGAATATGCCCTCTCCGACTTGCTCGATGCCGCCGAACACCCCGATGTAAATGTGCGCGAGCGTGCAATAGGCGTACTCGGCCTTATCGGCCCGGTGGACGACAGGATACTTCCCGCCATCGCCAAAGGCCTATCTGACCCGGACGAGCATGTTCGCTCCGCGTCGGCAAGAGCGTTGGCGAGAATCGGGGAAGAAGGTCTGCCATATGTTTACAATGCGCTCGAATCCGACAGAACGGTTGTCATCGAAGCGGCGATTCAATCCCTGCGACGTTACGCAAGGGATTCAGGAAACGACATCGATCTTAAAGTTTTCACCGATGCCCTTCGGCATCCTGATTCGAAAATCCGCTTTGCCGGTGAAAAAGCGCTCACTGAAATTGGTAACAGGGCGATAGAATGTCTGCCGGATATCTGCAAAATTCTTGAGGATGAGTATTCCTGGAACCGCTATTCGGCGGCCAAAGTTATTGCTTCTTTCGGGAAGGATGCATCCCCGGCTTTACCCATGCTCATTCGGTATGTGTACGACTACCATTACGATATGCGCGATATTGTCGGGCAAGCCATCCGGAATATTGAAGAGGATGCTTACAACGTCATCAAGGAACTGAACGTGGAGATGGGCTTAGGCGATATCTTCGGCCCCAAATTTGAAAAGATGTACATTACCGGCCTTGAACTCAATAGCGACGACGATGTGAAAACCCTCGTTGCTGCACTGAAAAGTGACTCACGGGTAAAACGCTGGTTGGCAGCGGAAGTCCTGCGTCGATGCGCGCCATATGCCGCCGGTGCCGTACCCGGGCTGATCGATGCTCTCGACGACGATGATGAATGGCTCAGGATATTTGCAATCGATGCTCTCGGTGCGATCGGTTCCGATGCAACAGACGCACCTCCCGCGCTCCGCAACATCGCGGGCGATGCCACGGTTCAGAACCACGCTCGTGTCGCCGCGGCAAGAATTGAGGGTTTTGAGCGTTTACGTCCGCTTCTTGGCGATGAGAACGAATGGGTGCGAATAAATGCCGCCGATGCTATCGCCGCAATCGGTGAAGATGCCATTGATGCCGCTTCTGATCTCGTGACCCTTCTCGACGATGAATCTGTCCTCGTACGCAACGCCGCGTCAAGGGCGTTAGCCAGTATCGGATATTACGATCCGCGTGCAATTGAGTATTTCGTGAATATCATCAGGGATGGCCAATACTGGGAAGTATATAATGCGGCGCAAGCTCTCGAGAAGTTCGGTCCGGATGCCGTACCGCCGCTTGTTGATATCCTGAAAAACTCAGGAGATCACCCCCGTGAACATGCGGCCAGGGCTCTCGGGCTTATGGGCAAAAATGCCGTGCCAGCAATACCGGCACTTATTGATGCTATGAATAATGAAGCCCAGTACGTGGGATCAAAAGCAATTACCTCCCTCGGGCAAATATGCGCGCGTCCGGATTTGAGTGTCCCTGCTCTCATCAGTGCAATGGCCAGCGAGAATATGTCATTTAAATATAATGCCGCCCAGGCCCTGAAGTGTTTCGGCCCCGATGCAATTGAGGCTTTACCGGCATTGAAGATAGCACTTGATGATTACTATGGACGTATACGAGTCGATTCAGCGATGGCGATTTACCGGATTGCCCCGGATGCAATCGACATCGTGCCATTCCTTATCAACGAACTGGAGGACTTATCCATAGAAGCGTACCCCGGCGTCACAAAAGATGATCCGGAAGCAGGCAGGAACAGCAGCCCCACCAGCGCGGCGCGCGCTCTCGGTGAGTTGGGTAAAGTCGCCATCGACGCAATCCCCCATCTTATCGAAATGCTCGACCGCGAAACCCACTACCACCGCTGGGCCGCATGTGACGGTCTTGCGGGCATCGGCCCCGCCGCATCGGACGCACTTCCTAAACTGAAAGATCTTTCCGAAAACGACCCTGACCCAACAGTACGCGAAGCGGCAGTTGAGGCAATTGTATTGATTGGAATGTAAAACCGGAAGGAACCTTATACCCTGTAAAGTTACCTGCCGGGTGCACGCCCACTCTTCGTTACAGGCTTCCGGGTGTCACGCCCACAGCCGTCTTCGGCTTTGGGCGTGCCTTTATTTATTCAACAGCCACACATATGGAAGTAATCCGTTAATGTCGGAATTCCCATGCATATTCTGGTAAAATATAGCCTCAAAACTCTGAATGTGAGGAGGTACTTCAAATGAATGACAAAGACATTTTCAATGATGGCTATAGCCTGCCTGATTCAGGGGAATCAGCAACGAGTCTTGCATCATCCTCACTCAGAATTGCCCTTAAAGCATATTTCTCCACATACAAGGCTTTAGAACTCTACAATTATTCCGTTATTAAAGCGTTGGAGGATGAGAAGAAAGATATATACGGTATATATTTACCTAATTACTACGAAGCCTATGCAGAAACCATATTGCACTTTCATCATTTCATTGAACTCGCTTTTAAAGATATCCTCTTTGCGGAGCATCAACTCTTAGGTCTCAATGCATCCGATAAACCCATTATTCTTTTTAGGTTGCTGAAAGGACTCAAGCCATCACCAACAGAGCTTGAAGGCATATATACAGTAGACTTCAGCACCTCCCTGAAAAGACTGGAAGCATTAATTAAGGAGGGGCTATTACCCTCAGAGTTGTACTTCATTGTTGAATCATCATCCTGGCTTTGGAAATTAAACAATGTCCGCAACCGGATTTGGCACAAAGGGACCTACGTAATGAAAATTCATGCTGTTGACCAAGCCGTAGGAAAATTTATCTTCCCCTTTGTCAAGCAATTACTGGATTACCCTCTACTTAAGGAAAAGTATAAAGAAACGTGGAAATATCAGAAATTGGATTGTGGATATGATCCTATTGATGAAATCTCTAAAGAATGGAAAGAAGACAATCCTTCCTTTGGCAAGATTGCCTTCCTGAAAGAGCTTGGTAGAGCAGCTTATGACAATCCCTTGGAACCTGATCCGGATTTAAGAATACTGAACGGTTTAACCATTAAAATTGCCGAACTTGCGGCAGAATATATTGAATCCAAAGCAGGATTTCCAGTACGCAGGTGCCCGGTTTGCGGAATAGAATCCTTCTTAATTTATAAAGACCCAGATGTCATCAATCTCATTCCTCATTTAGAAAAAGATAAGATAAAGTCAATGACAAAAACCGAAGAGGTAAAATGCCTTTGCTGTGGGCTTAATATATTCAGTTCGCTTAAAAACCCGAGCGCGTACGGCTTGGATAGAATCGCAGATTTTGGATTCAAGTATGTATGAAGATCTAAATTGTAACAAATATAGTTTGTTCACATTCCAACGGGATTCTAAGTCTTAAAGAAGACACGCCCAAAACCGAAGACGGTTGTGGGCGTGACACCCGGAATCTTTATATTGGGCGTGACACCCGGAGTGGTTGCTTCATTGATAGGCACCCGGAATGGTTTCTTCAAGGGTGTAGACTACAGATAAAAACCTCTGGTTGGGAAGGCAAATGCACAGGAAGACATGTAAACGGCTGAATACCCCTGGTGATGCGCATGAGCTTACATTTTCCTGCTTCAACCAGCAACCATTTTTCGACAAGGAAGACCATTGCTTACAATTTATCAAGTCCATCAATCGTGCAAGAGAAATCCATTGTTTCAACTTATGGGCATATGTGATAATGCCTGAACATGTTCATCTTCTTATCTGGCCACCCTCGATCAAGTATTCCATTTCGGATATCCTTACATCCATAAAATTATCGGTTTCAAAATCTGTAATCGCCAAATTGAAGAAACTCGACTCCGGTGAATTACCGTTGATGCGCACCACCGAACGTAACAGACCGTACCGTTTCTGGATGGCCGGTGGGGCATATGATCGCAATATGAACACTCGGAAAGCCCTGCTGAATTCTGTCAATTATATTCACAATAATCCCGTTAGGCGGGGCCTGATAGAAAACCCGGAGGATTGGAAGTGGTCAAGCTACCGGGCGTGGAATGGGATGGATGATGCAGTGCTGGAGATAGATATGGAATCCTTTCCAACCATTTGACTGTAAAAGACACGCCCAAAACCGAAGACGGTTATGGGCGTGACACCCGGAATCTTCATACTGGGCGTGACACCCGGAGTAGTTTCTTCAAAGATGGACAGGTAACAATCACTCAATTCCCTCCCCCAACGCCTCTCTCGCTTCCGCTGAAATAACCACATACTCATCATCCGCCAGCACAGTTAATGCTTCCTCCCAGCCCATAGGTTTGTTGTTGGTCAGATAACGCGCGGACAATAAGCGCAGTTTCGGATCAGTATGCACGGCGAACCCGAGGAACGCCTGATCCACCATGTCGCGAATATCCGCCGGTTCAGCGCCCTCGCCTGATGGGGCCTTTTCGGTGAGTCCGAGCATAAGCGCAACCCGCACCAGGTAGTTGGGATCCTTCAGTGCAAGCAGTTGCCTCAACGCCTGCACCGCCTCTCCCCGCACCCAGCTCAATCCCGCCGCGCCTTCGAGTTCGATGCGCTGCGCCCTCAACAGGCGAAGCAGCCATAGTTGATCGTCGGGATGTATGACCAGGCCCACGCGTTCGGTGAGCGCGTCGATGAGTCCGGCAGTCACAAGACCGGGTATTGTCCCCAACCCATCGGCAATACCCAGGACCCACAATGTGACCTCACCGTTCTCCGACAACGGATCCCTTATTTTCGAAATCATCTCGGCCACCAGCTTCTCATCATCCGGCTCAGGGAACATCCGCAGCAAGTAGCCGATCGTGTACGCGGCATATGACGTGACGGGTGATGAGGGGGCCGTGGCGAGATTGTCGACCAGCATCAGGAGCTGGACGTCACGCTTATCCAGTCCACCCATAGCCCGTATCCCATCCAGGGCCACGATAATCCCGCTGTTACTTCCCAGTGACAAGACTCTCTTGAACGCCTTCTCGACAAACTTCGGATCCACGGAATCAAGGTTTGCATGCGCAATATCATGAAGCTGATGAACGATCTCCATCCCAAGCCGATCGTCACCGCTGAAGTAAACCTCCTCGAACCACTTTAACTTCTCCATGGGATTCACGGTTCCCTCGACAAGGCCGATATAAAATCTACCCGCGTCATCCTCCGTCGAAAAGGAAACAGACCTCAGGTATTCATCGATCTCGCGTAAATCCACGGTATCCATCCACGCCGGTGGACCCCATAACCTGCGCCTGAAATAATTACGGGCAATGTAATAGTCACCTTTCTTAAGGAGCGGCACGATTTTTTCGGACGGTGCGTCATCCCTGCCGTAGAGATCATCAAATGCAATCAGCTTCAGGTTCATGGGGGATAGTGGATCAAAAGCGATATTCATCTCCACGTCGAAAGTCGGCTCGATATATTCATCCCCGCCAAACTCGCGGCCCGCCTGCAGCACCAGCAGCGCCCCGACACGCGACTCGACAGGCGCGCCCTGGCACGTGGCAATCTCGATTAAGTTCCCCGTGTTCACGCCCAATGCAGCACCGGAAGCGGATTGCGGCCATCCGATTTCAGACGGACCGGGTTGTGAGAATATCGCCCATTCACCGATAAAGGCCAAATGCCGGGCTGCATCCAAAAGGCCGACCTGAAGTTCGTTATCTTGCACGCCATAACTGAAACCGTATGCCCGTCCCAACTTATCCAGTATCTCCCCGGCTCTGACCGCTTCCCGGTCAAGGTGCCCGGTCGGAACCTTGATGTTCATAAATGGATGCGTGCTTGGGAAGTTCGACTTCAACCCGGCCTGGCGGCAGATCGATCCGATAAGTGATGCAAGGTTCGGTTGTTTCTGCCTGTAGAGGCATGGAAACACCCAGCCGTCCAACCGGACAACCTTACCGGGCCAATCGGTAACCGGGGGCACGATCAGATTTATTTTTATATCCTTTCCAAAATATACGGCATCGCCCGCGGATAGCCCGAGAATTTTGCCCTCCTCGGTAACAATGCCTATTTTGCCTTCATAGACACCGATCTGGACGCGGTAAGTCTCATTCCTCTCCCATAGTTCCACGAAATACCGCCCCCCTTTTGTGGTCACCTCGTTATCCGCGGCTTCCACAACAACTTTCAGGTTGGGAACAGTCATATTCAACATGATCTTGCCCTCAATGAGAGCAAACCTGCAACTCTCTGATTCCTTGGCTTCCTCTAACCGAAGGCTGGTTCCAGGAAGGATTTCTACCATTCCCGCCCCGCTCACATCAATATTAAACGACACGGGTTCATCAAACGAATGCACGATAACATCGCCGGCGACATATGTGTTCCCCCCCCCCGTTGCCACTATTTGACCCTCGAACTTTCCCCCGGGACCCTGGAGCAGGCGAAAGGCAAGAATTAATGCGGCGACGATTATTAGGGTGACAACCATCCTTCCGATGTTCAAATTCGCCTGCGGCATCTCTATCTGCTCAACGATGGCCCCGTCGTCCAGCATTTCTTCGGGCTCAACATCGTCCGGTACAGGTGTTTCATCTTCCGGATGCATGGTCGTATCTTCTTCCATCTCTTCGGTCATAAGTTCTTTTCCCCGTGGCGCTCTACCCATCGCCGTCTAATGCAACTATCCACCATAATACAAAAATCCGGGCGGGTTGTGCAGGAATCGGGCGTAAGAACGCCGCCTGCCTGTAAACAGGAGTCCACTTGTAGTAATATTTCCCTTTGATTTCGGATGGGCGTATCCTGCAGCCGATATTGCCCATCCAGTCACAATAAGCGTATGCAGGATAAATCCGCAAAACATATCATGTTCCTGACCGGGGAGCTTTCCGGCGATATGCACGCAGCCGAATTGGTGAAGGCGATCCATCACATTCGCCCGAACTGGCGATTCACCGCGATAGGCTCAGACAACCTGCGTGCTGTCGGTGCCGAAATCTGGTATGACTCCATTCATCTCGGGGCAATCGGTTTCTTCGAAGCGATCAAACGCGCGTGGCCTGTATTAAAGCTGCGCAGCAAGTTCATCCGGGAGCTTCCGCAAATAAATCCCGACCTGGTAATCGCCGTGGATTACCGTGGAGTGAATATAAGCTTCCTCCACACCGCGAATCGCTTAGGTTATCGGGGCGCATACTACGTCGCTCCCGTAATGTGGGGCTCGCCGGCCACGACTCGTAAACGGCATGCATATCTGAAATTCCTGTCCTTCGGAAGGCGCAGCAAAAAATTCCGCGACCTGACCCTGGACCGCTTCTCGGCAGTGGCGCAGGTGACCGATCTCGTGATACTGATATACCCCTTGTGCGAGGATGAATATCGCAAAGCCGGGGCCAATGTGCATTATGTCGGTCATCCCTTAGCAAATATCCTCGAACATCAACTCAAACTTCAACAAGACGATTTCCAACGGGCGGAGGAAGTCGCGGAACTGACATCCGGGGGCGCGAAGCTTGTGGGAGTACTTCCCGGAAGCCGCCTGCACGAATTCAAGCATCATTGCCCGATATTGCGGGATGTTGTCCGCATCATCCGGGATGCCTTCCCGAAAACCACATTCTTTCTCCCGCTGGCCAGTCCGAAGTTGTTGCCGCAATTGGTCCGCTACTGGCCAACTGTCAGAAAAGAATGCAAGATTATCAGTCCGGATGAGTATGACTATTACGCGGCGGCGCACCTGCTTCTCGCAAAATCCGGCACCGCCGTGCAGACCGGGATGATGCTCGGCACGCCCATGGTCGCATTTTACCGCGTCCTCTCCGAAATGCTATTCCGCCTCGGTAAAGCCATCTTCCAGAACAGGGAGCACTGGACATTCCCGAATATCTTAGCCGGAAAAGAAGTTATTCCCGAATTTATCCAGACCACCTGCACCGTCGAAAATATAGCGGGCGCGGCACTCGAACTTCTGCGCGACAACGATGCGAGGCTGAAACAGAAGGAGGAACTCGGGAAATTGCGCGACATCCTCTATCGTCCCGACTGCCTGGAGCGTTCAGCGCAATTGGTGGTTGAAACCACCGAGAAATATGATAACCGGGATGACGTAAATAATTGGTTCGCGGATGAAACATAGAGGATTCATGAGGGTCATATACTCTATACTGATACCCTGCTGGAGCGCCGCATCTCTGACTGGAGCGCGGACTTCCAGTCCGCATGTCTTTCTGACTGGAGCGCTGGCTTCCAGCCGGCATGTTGATAAAAATATTGGACGACCATAGCAAAAAACAGAATAACCGCGGCACATGGAAAGAGTTGCTCGCATACACGAAACCACTCATGTGGCTCGCGGTCCTCGTCCTGTTCTTCATGGTTGGCAACGCCGTCACCAACGCCCTCATGATCTACCAGTCCAAGGTGTTCGTTGACTCGGTCATACTCGACAGCCTCGGCGACAAGTCAAAGCCTATCGACGAAGTTTTAAGTGTTGTCTCCGGATTCGTACTCCTTCTCACCATCATCCTCCTTCTAAACGGCCTCTTTAAAGGCGCCGAGCTGTTCACGGTTTCACGTTACGGCCAGACCCTCCTTCGCTGGCTGAGACGCGATATATTCGGCCAGGCCCAGAAACTCTCCCTTGACTTCTATGAGGGCGAACAGACCGGGCGGATAATGAGTTATACCACCACCGACGTTATGAAGCTCCGCGAATTCCTCCAGCTCCAGTGGCCGAAAATGATCCAGGGGGCGTTGCAGGTATTGATCTATCTCGGCCTGATGCTCTTCATCTCATGGCGACTGACACTGATGAGCTTTGTCGTATTCCCGATACTCATAATCCTCATCCAGCTCGGAGCAAGGGCGATACGTCGAATAAGTATTGTCGTACAGGAAAAACTCGCCGAGATATCGAGCGTGCTCCAGGAATCGATCGCGAATATACTCGTGGTGAAAAGTTTCGCCGCCGAGGAACACGAAAAGGCGCGCTTCGAAGTCGAGAACAGGGCCACGTACAAAGCCGAGATGCGCCGCGCGGGATGGCAGGCAGTCCTCATCGCACCGATGCAATTCCTCGCCGCCGCCGGTGCGGGGATATTCCTCTACCTCGGTACGCGGGAAATCCACATGGGCAGATCGATCACCCCCGGCGACCTTGTCACAATCGTGGTGCTGCTCCAGCAATTATCGACTGAAGCAGTAAAGGTCGGACGCGGTTACTTCAACCTCCAGGAATCCATGGCCGCGGCGGATCGAGTATTCTCGTTCCTTAAACTGCAACCATCCATCGAAGATCCAGTTGACGCCGAACGAATTGAAGACCCGAAGGGGGATGTACGTTTCGAATCGGTGTCATTCTCATACTCCAGCTCCGATGAAATCCTCCACGAAATAGATCTCTTGGCGCCGCCCGGCAAGACAATCGCATTGGTCGGCGCATCCGGAGCGGGTAAGACGAGCTTGGTTAAACTCATCCCCAGGCTCTATGACGTGGATGCAGGGCGTGTCCTCGTTGACGGCCACGATGTGCGTACACTTAAGCTGAAAGAACTGCGTGGCCTTATGGGCATCGTACCTCAAGAGACGATCCTCTTCTCCGGCACGGTCGCGGAGAATATAGCCTATGGCAAACCCGATGCATCACTAAATGAGATTGAAGCTGCCGCAAAGGCCGCGAATGCACACGATTTTACAAGTTCCCTGCCGGACGGATACAACACGGTAGTGGGCGAACGCGGCACCAAGCTCTCGGGCGGCCAGGCCCAGCGCGTGGCGATAGCAAGGGCAATATTGAAGGACCCGCGAATACTCATCCTCGACGAAGCCACATCCAGCCTCGACGCTGAGAGCGAGAAGCTCGTGCAGGCCGCCCTCGACCGGCTGATGAAGGGACGCACATCATTCGTCATAGCACACCGTCTTTCTACCATCCTCAACGCCGATGAGATCGTGGTGATGGAAGCCGGACGTATCATCGATCGCGGTCCGCACAACGAACTCCTCAACCGGTGTGAGACTTACCGCCGCCTCTACGAAACGCAACTTTCGGCCTCCAGAGGAGTCGATACATCAGAGACCGATTAACACCCGGAAATCAATAAAGGAGGTGATGGTCGTTATGGCTGGATGGGGTCGTCTCGATATGCTTCTCTCATGGGCGGGTTTCGGTATCGCCCTGGCTTTCTACATTCCCGTCATTGTAGCGGTCTATTTCATCGCCGAGAGCCGGGGCGAATCCGGATTCATGTGGTCATTATTCTGCATCTGCGTGCCCGTAATCAGTGTTCTGATATTCATAATATGGTCGTTGATGGTCCGTTACGGCAGCATCAAACCCAAAATGAAAAACACCGGCGCGTTTGACTCCCCCGATATGTCTTTAAGCCGTCAACGCCTCCGGGGTGGCCCCCATTTCGTGGGAAAATCATATGATGAAATCGAAAAACTCATTTCCACAAACGACTGGGACGGGGCTGAGTCACTCATCAACTCATACCTTGAGGATGCCGAACGTTCAATGAATGGCCCGGTCATCGCTGACATGATCGCCTACCGGGAACGGATTAAGAAGGGGAGGCGGGCATGAACAATCGACCCCTTGATAATAGTACCGTTTTGTGGTACTTTAAAGTACCGGAATACGGTACGTAAACGTACCGAATATAGGTACGCAAATGAAGAAGCAGAATACTGATGCCATCGCTACTATTGATTCGCTTTTCCCAAAGACGAAGCAGGCCCTGCTGGAGCTGTTCTTCTCAACCCCGGAGGAATCCTACTATCTAAGTGATATTTTCAGGCGGGTTGGCGGAGGACGATCCACCGTTCAGCAAACCTTGGCTTCCCTGACAGACAGCGGTATTCTGAAAGCCGAACGCAAGGGCAAATATATCTATTACCAGGCGAACCGAAACGGCCCTTTCTTCTCAGAATTCGTATCAATCGTTAACAAGATCTTGGCCGCGAAAATCCGTAATGCACTTGATAAGGTTAACGGTATTGAAATAGCTTTCATCTACGGTAGCGTCGCCAAAGGTGAAGCGAATGCAAGAAGCGATATTGATCTGATGATGATCGTGAATAATAAATACCGTGACGCCACCGAACCTATCCATAGCCTTCGGCTTGAAATAAAACGCGCGATCAATCAGAGCATTTATTCGGTGGAAGAATTTAAAGAACGTATCAATGCGGAAAACCATTTTATTACAAGGGTTCTTGAAGGGGAGAAAGTGTTTGTGAAGGGAGACAACGATGAGCTTGGAAGACTGGTCGGATAGTGGCCTGCTGCGAAAAGAACAAACATCACCAAACGAGATCAGGGACATACTCAACACGATCAAACGTGAGATCCATCATATGGAGAAAGCCACAGAGGTCGGCTTCAGCCTGGATACTGTCTTCAGATTCGCCTACAATGCGGCCCGGCAATGCGCAAAGCTCGCGCTCAGGGCCTCCGGTTATCGCGTTCCCGGTAGTATCGGTTCACACTATTGGATACTTCAATCATTACGCCTGACTTTGGCGCTTGATGCAATGACGATTGAGAAGCTCGATCATTACAGGGAAAAACGAAATATGGTTGAATATGTACAAGCCGATGTGGTTTCCCAGATTGAGGTAAATGAAATGATCGATCTGGCAAAATCACTATTCGGGGAAGTAACCGCCTGGCTGAAAGAAAACCACCCCGAACTTCTTCAGGATGGTTGATGAAATTGCGATTAAACCTTCCCCCTACCACTCATCCTTCCTGCAAATCATCTTATTCATAACCATGCCCGATATAAGTTTCGGGTAGAAGTCGGTCGATTTCTGGGGCATACGCTCGTCCGCCATCGCGACCTTCTTGACCTCGTCGATCAGCGTCGGATTCATGAGAAACACGCACTGATATTTCTCGATCTTATCAACACGCTCGATGGCTTCATCGCGGCCTCGCACATAATTCACATTCGTCTTCGCCTTGAGAGCATCATCATCGATTCCGAAGAACTTCTCTAAAAGCGCATGAAGTATCGCCGCATCGAGCTTCTTATAGTCCGCCGAAAATTCTATCGGGTTCCCATCCTCATCCACCCTGCCGTCGAGCACCTCGTCCATCATCTTCGGGTCGTTGAACTCAAGCAGATGGTATGCATCCTCGCCATGCGCGTAGAAACCGAGCGTCGCCGATTCAGCCTTCTCATCCATCGCTCCAAAGAACTTCTTGCGCGCTTCCAATTCACCACCGTCTTCTGAAAACTGCCAGGTCGTGACATCGAAGTACATCCGTACTTCAGTGAGAAACCTGACCGGGTCGAAATCATGTAAACCGAAAATCAGTCGGTGGGTCGGGAGGATTGTAAGCCCCGCCTCGTCCATATTGACCATCGAGAGCATCACGTTATGAATATTCTCATTCCCGTCGCATTCATACCCTTCGAGCGCCTTCTCCTCGAAGAAATTGCACGCGGTTTCATAGCGGTGATGCCCGTCCGCGACAAATAACGCCTTGCCCTCCATCGCCTTGCAAACCCCGGCGCAAACATCCGGGTCATCAACAACCCATAGCAGATGGTCCTCGCTGAGATCATCGGTAGCCTTGGCATCAGGCTCCCTGCCGACAATCGCTTTGTCGAGAAGCTTGCCGACAACAAGAGCGGGATCGGAGTAGAGCATGAATATCTGACCGGTATTCGAGAACGTCGCGCGCATCAAATTAAGCCTGTCCGCCTTCGGGCCATCGTGGGTCTTCTCATGCGCCTTGACACCCTCGCCGAAACGTTTAGTCTCGACCACGCCGACGAAACCCCTCCGTGTTCGTGTTTCACCCTCAACCCGATAAACCTGGTGATACACATAGAGCGCCGGTTTCTCATCCCGTTTGAGAACCCCCTTTGTCATCCAGTCTTTCAGATGTTCCCGTGCCCGGGTGTACTTGTTCTCATATTCATCATCTCCCGGCTCTTCCTTCGCCTTGATGATGCGGGTGAAATTATATTCACTGAGTGAGTAATATTTGTCCATCATCGCTGCATCTATCTTGTCGTATGGCTGGGTAACGACCTTTGAAAGATCACCTGCAACCGACACATCATATCTGACACCTCTGAAAGGAAAAACCTTGGCCATGGTGTCCTCCTGAACGTAGATTCCACGTGGATTGCGATTCTAAACGATTTTCAGAACCCCGGCAACCGTGAAAGGCCACGGTTATAAACAATCTTTCCACTTTCTTCCCGGAAACTGTCCGCAAACTCTCGACAATCTAATCCGTTAAAATCTTCCTTAATACAATTTAATCAACATCTCCAGAACCTGTCCAATTTTCGATGTTAATGAAAAATCCTCCCTGGTGGACATCAGCAACGGCATCGGCGTGTTTCCCACATTTCCACACCATTTATTACTATTATTATCTGTTATATATATAAGCTCTAAGAATAGTCTGTTCATAACTCATGTGTGAAACCTACGCTATTTTCTGAGGATCAATTTATGATATGCTTCTTGCAATTGAGCAGTTTATTTTACATTCAAGGTGAATTTCAGGCTTGAGCGAAAAAGATAAAAAAGAGATCAAGAAGTGCAACATATGTGGAGCTGATATAAAAGCCGGTTCATTCTATTGCCATAAATGCGGAAGAAGAGTTCAGGAGGAATGGAAGGATGTAATCGGTGAAGCCGAGATAACAAAAGTAAGTGAAAAGGGAAAGAAACCCGGTAAATCGGGAACATCCGACAGAGCCATCTTATGGGTGGCGGCTATAGTACTGATCGTCAGCATAATCACCAGCGCAATCCTCATTGGTAACAAGAACAAACGTGACGCGGAACGGGTTCCCAGATTATCGGGAGATCCATCGTCGGGAACTCCGGGTGAAAGCCTGGCGATTGAACCCGTGCCGGCTTTTTATCTTGGTGAGGGATGCTTGACAGGCCCTGATCCGACAGGTGAAATATCCTGGTTGATGGATCTCGGTGACTCGGTGGTATCGCCTCCGGTCTATGAAGGAGGCGTGATTTATGTCGTCACCGAGGAAGCAAGGGAAATCCCGATGCCCGGATTGGCATCGAATGCGGTACGTTTCTATTCACGCCTCCAGGCAGTTGATGCGGAGACAGGAAGTATGCTTTGGGCATCAGAGACTTTTGATATCGATAAGATCAGGCAATCTGAAGTATTCACCGATGGAACCACGGTTTATGTATTAGCGTCTTCCCGGGAAGTCGGTATTCTCATAGTTGGTTTTGATATCGCAACCGCCGGGGAAGAAATATGGTCCCAGGGGTTCTTTGCGGAGGAAGCTGAATTTATCGGCGCCGCAATGGCATCAGATATCATCGGGGTATGCCTCAAGACGAGAAGGGGAGATTACGGCCTTAATGGCGTGAGCACTTTAACCGGGGAGAGTAGATGGTATATTAAATTGCCGGGGGAACCGTCGGCGCCCGAGGCGTTCGGAAAGTATCTCGCATTCATTGAGAACAAGCGGCAGTCCGGGTCTTTGCCGATGGGTACGAGCAATGCGTCGGTCACGATCCTCGATGGCTCGTCCGGGCTGACGGTGTTCAAGAAGGATGTCGGTTTCCCTGATATATGGGCATCGCCGGTAATGATTGGCGGCAAGCTTCTTACAGGAGGTCCATGGGCCGCGGGAAGGCTGATGGTCGAGTGTCACGACATCGGTGATCCCGGCGCTCCGATCTTGTGGCAATGGGACGATTGGCTCCAGGGCGGCGACCTTCCACCGTCCGGGATAATAGCGCCGGGGGATAAAGCGGTGTTCATCGGACCGTTGAACAAACCGATAATTGTGAGCCTGGAAGATGGAAGCATAATTCCGCTTGAATTCAATCCGGCAGAACCGCTCCTCTACCCGCCGATCTCAAACGGCAGGTTGTTGTTCGTTGCGGATGAATCGGGAATCATTTCGATCGATCCTGAATCCGGCACTACGGAAAGAGCGTACATATTCCCGTATGAATTCCAGCCCAAGGCAGATTCACATATGATCTATGCAAATGGACGCATCTACTGTCCCGGCAGAAACGGCCGCCTCTTAGCAGTTGAATAGGATTCTTCCGATTTCCATCTGGATAGTCAGCTCAAGTCTGGGTGCCGCCTACAAACGAGTCCTCGAAGTCGGGTGGCGCCTACAAACGAGTCTTCGAAGTTTGTAGGTGAATATGATAACATCATACCCATACAATCCGGTTTCCACAAAACGTCTAAATATCTACGGTTCAACATTCCCGGTCACGCTCATGAACTGACGTTCTCCTGTATGAAATAA
>CBDVBS010000004.1:0-20675 GCA_965372275.1 uncultured bacterium
CCTTGCTCTCCATACCTATCTTATCAATAACAGCCGCTGCGTTTTGAAGTTTCGCCGGTGATATGACCGATGCCAACCCACCGCCTATACCCGATGCAGCCGCGATCAGCATGGCGGTTTTCAACAACACTGACGCATCGGACGATGAGTAAACGTTCAATGAAGTCTCATAATGCAGCTTGGTCATCATCACGATACTCGATGTCTCACTTCCGCTGATGAACCCCCCGATCAGGCCGAGGAACGGTGCGACTCCCGCGTACATGTTCTGGAATACACTTGCCGATGCAAGCGCGATCACCTTTATCATGTTGTTGGTATCGCCCGTTGATACCCATGCGACCGCTCCGTCAACAGTCCCCGGGGCTTTCCCGGAATGGTTAAGCACATACGCGATAGCAAAAAATATTGCAGCGGCAAATGCCGGACGAGGCGCGCGTCTGAGGAATTTCCTGAACGAATTACCAACCTGGGCCTTAGTCATTTTATAGAACGGCATTGCTAAAAGCGTCGCTACAAGCACCCAGAAATATGCCTGCCAGAGGACTCGCGTCGAAATCGCTTTACCCCCCGGGATGATACTCAACGGCATCGATAAATCTTTAAACAAAATGTCATACAACCCGATCTTGTCGTAATTTGTCAGCACGCTGAATATGATGAGCAATATCCACGGCAGCACCGCGAGCGGAAAACGCATCCCCCGTTCAATCTCTTTATCCTCCCGCGTCATTTTCGAACGGTCGATAATCGGTTTCCCGCTCAATTTCAAATAAAGCAGCATTACCAGAACGACCCCGATGCCCGCGACAACCCCTGTCAACGTGGGTAACCCGGCCATGTTCACGCCGATTGCGATCATCCCAGCCGAAACACCGGTGATAAGAGCCACTAACCAGCCGCGCTTCATCTCCGCCCACCCACCGGCTAACCACAGCATCGACAGCGCGATCAATGTGGTCACGAACGGCATATACTGCGCGAAGTAGAGTCCGACTTCAGCAGGCGTAAACGGCTGCCCCGTCACTCCGCTTGCGACATCCGCGAACACAACGATCGGGATTCCGAGAAGCGCGTACGTGCACAAAGCGTCATACCCGATCGCGGGCAGTGCAATCGCCGCGAATGACGAATAGCCGAGGGACAACATGATCGGCGGCAGTATGGATACCGGTGTCGCTCCCAGCGATGCCAACAGCGTACCCACGCCGACATTTATCAGCATTATCTGAACGGGGCGGTTTTCGCTGGCGAGGGTTTTCATGAAGACCACGATACGACGTATCGCCCCGGCCTCTTCCATAATGTTTATCTGGAAGATCGATGTGACGACCATAAGGCTTATCGGAAAACTTGCGATGATTCCCGCTATTGATGCAATGAGTATTACACTCCACGAAGTGTGAAAAACAAATACGGCGATGAGCGCGGTGTATGCCCAGCCGATAAGACCGGCGATATCAGCCGAACGGCGTCCAACCGTCATAAGCAGGAAGATTACGATTACGGGAGATACCGCAAGGAATACAATCATTGGACAATCTTAAATCCGTTAACCGTGAACGTCAAACGAACATCTCAGATATTGCATAATCCCTCTACTCCATAGCCATCACCTTGAACAGGAACGCGTATATATCACTCGCTTCATCTATAAGTTTCGTCGTCGGTTTCCCCATGCCATGCCCTGCTTTCATCTCAATTCTGATAAGCAGCGGGTTTATCCCTGCCGTATCGGAGGCATGCAGGGTAGCGGCGAATTTCTTGGCATGTGCCGGGTCAACGCGATCATCGGTATCGGCGGTCGCGATTATAAGCGGCGGATATACAATCCCGGTTTTCACATTATGGAGAGGCGAATATGCCAGCAGATACCTGAGCTGCTCGATGCCGTCCTCGGCGTTCCCGTAATCCGAGACCCAGTATCTGCCTATCGTGAATTTCTGGAATCGGAGCATATCCAACACCGGTACCTGGCACACAACCGCACCGAACAGGTCGGGACGTTGCACCATCGCCGCGCCAACGAGTAATCCGCCGTTGCTGCCGCCGTTTATCGCTAATTTCGATTGCACTGTGTACTTGTTTTCGATCAGCCATTCACCGGCGGCGATGAAATCATCGAACACATTCTGCTTACGCTCAAGCGTCCCCGCCTGGTGCCATTCTTTGCCATACTCCCCGCCGCCGCGAAGATTCGCCACGGCATATATTCCGCCGTTCTCCATCCATAGTAATCTTCCAATCGAAAAATGTGGTGACATGCTGATATTGAATCCGCCGTATCCATACAGCAGCGTCGGATTGTTCCCGTCAAGTTCAATATCCTTTTTATGGGTGATGAACATCGGGACACGCGTGCCGTCCTTGGAGTTGTAAAACACCTGCTTCGTTTCATAACCCGACGGATCGAAGTCGAGTTCGATATCATGAAATGTCGTTACCTTGTCGGAGTTGAAATCATAACGGAATATCGTCAGGGGATAGAGAAACGACATGTAACCGAAAAACATCTCGGAATCATCGTGACGTCCCCAGAAGTCCATTATCGAACCGATACCGGGCAGTTCAATACCGCCAAGCGAATTCCCATCGAGATCGAATCGCTCAAGCTTATTGTATGCATGATGCAGCCAGAGTGCCACTATCCGGCCATTGACGATTGCCGCATACTGCAGCGTATCATCCTTCTCCGGGATGATCTCCTTCCAGTTCTCACGCTCGGGATGTTCTATATCGATCGCGATTACCCTTCTCCGCGATGCATCGAGGTCGGTCAGGAAATAGAACATACTACCGACGTTGTCCATAAAATGATATGACGCATCCGATTCATCCAGCAGCCTTACAAACTCCCCATCACCCTCAACTTCCCGGTAATAAACCCGGTTCTTCGGATCGGTGCCTTTATGTACCGAGATGATCAAATACTTCCCATCCTCGGACATGCCCGGGATCAGCAGGAAGTCCTTCTCCTCGGGATGCTCATAAACCATCCTGTCATCGGATTGTGGAGTGCCGAGTTGATGCCAGAACAACCGGTTGTAATTATATTGATCTTCTTCCGGAACCGTTCCGGGAGCCGGGAAGCTGTTGTAGAAAAAACCGGACGAATCAGCCATCCACGCTACGCTCGTGAATTTGCAGTGTTCCAGCACTTCATCGAAATCATCACCGTCATCTATCTTCCTGATCTTAATACTCTGCCAGTCGCTTCCACTGAGGGACAGGGCATATGCAAGATATTTCCCATCCTTCGAGTATTCCTGGTATGAAACCGCGACGGTTCCATCATCGCTCAGTTTGTTCGGGTCGATAATAACCGACGCCTCGTCATCCAATGATCTCTGCATATAAATAACATTCTGATTCTGCAGACCGTCATTTTTCGTATAGAAATATCTTCCCCCGGCTTTCTCGGGAACCGTGTACTTCGGGTAGTTCCACAATTCCGTAAGCCTTTTCTTTATCTCTTCACGCTTCGGTATATCCAGGAATTTCCGCGTGATTGCATTTTGTGCGTCAGACCAGGTTTTCGTCTCATCGGAGTGGGCATCCTCAAGCCACCTGTACGGGTCGGCTATCTTCACCCCGTGGAAATCATCGACAACCGCGGCTTTCCTCGCGACAGGATAATCAAATTGCCTCGATTCAACTTCCCGAATCTCTTGAACTTCTCCATCCACGATATTTGCCCTCCACTAATGATATAGTGACGTAATTGTAGGATATTCGCATCAATATTAATAGCCGAATAATTTGTGAAACTTCCCGCCGAATCGGAAGTCATATTTGAACTGAATGAGAGCAGCATGTAAGATAGATACTTAATGAATCGTTGAAAAGCCCACGGTGTTTCGGGAACTTGGCGTTGGTGTTTCTGGAATTTATTCCCGAAACCCTTTGAACAGTATCGAGAACAGTTTCGGGAATAAATTCCCGAAACACCGAAGCCCGTAAATGTAAAAAGCAGGTGATTTGATATGAAGAAAATGAAATACATCAATATATTGGTCTTTGCCTTGGTTGCCGGATTCCTTATGATAGCGATTCCGTCCATTATCCCCGCGTATGCACAAAATAATGAACTCACCGCCGAGGATATCCTCAACAGGGTTGACGACCTCTACCGAGGCGATTCAAGCATGGGTATGATGACAATGGAAATTGTCACCGAACACTGGTCGCGTACTCTCTCGATGGATTTCTGGACCAAGGACAAAGATAGATCCCTGTTCAAGATCCTCTCCCCCAAGAAGGAGAAAGGCACCGCCACGCTCCGTTCGGGGAATGATATCTGGAATTATCTCCCGAAAGTTAATCGCACGATCAAGGTACCTTCCTCCATGATGTCCTCGGCATGGATGGGGAGCCACTTCAGCAACGACGACCTTGTACGTGAATCGAGGATGGCGGACGACTACGATTTCGAGATAACTTTCGAGGGAGAGAAGGACGGGCTGGATGTGATCGAGATAACCTGCATACCACTCCCCGATGCCGCGATCGTCTGGGGCAAAGTTCTTCTGACGGTAACTGACGGTGATTATATCCCCCTCTCGATGCTCTATTACGACGAAGACCTGGTTCTCAAAAGGACGATGACATTTTCCGACCTGAACGATATTGACGGGCAGGAAATACCGACGAAGATGGTCATGGTTCCCTCCGATAAGGAAAATGAATCGACGACCGTGACATATAATGAAATCACGTTCGATGTGGAGATCGATGATGATTTCTTCTCACTTCGCAATTTGCAGGACTAATATTATTTCCTGAAATATGATGCAACCCGTGAATTGATATG
The DNA here is from genome assembly GCA_965372275.1 of uncultured bacterium. GTDB lineage: Bacteria > JAJVIF01 > JAJVIF01 > JAPKYR01 > CAZSPL01 > CBDVBS01. The sequence continues at coordinate 4,811 of CBDVBS010000004.1, forward strand.
CGGGTTGCATTTATAATTAAAGACTTGAAGTAATGCGCGAATCCCATTTCGTGGTTCGCGAACTGGGAGCAATTATGTAACCCACGAATCCCATTTCGTGGGCTGAACTGAACTGATGATAACTATTCTGTATTCATGGCGTAACCTCTGGCGGAATTCACGCCGCACGCTGATAACATTAGCGGCGCTGGCGTTGAATACCGCGGTGCTCATCGCCACCCTGGCGTTGATAGACGGTTATGTCAAGAATTCAATCGCTTCCGCCGCCGAGTTGGTCACCGGTGAAGCTCAAATTCATGCCGAGGAATATCTCGAAGACCATTCGCTCTATAAAATCATCGACAATCCCGGCGAGATCATCAAAGCCGCCGAGGATAACGGCATAGGGGCGGTCGAACGAACTTTTGGCTTCGGCCTTGTTTCAAGCGGGAAAAAATCCGCCGGCGCGCGCTTCACCGGAATCGATCCGGCTGATGAGAAGGCAACATTCAAGCTCGCATCACATGTTGCTGAAGGTGAATTCTTAGGAAACAACCAGGCGGGAGGTATTGTGCTCGGCAAGAAATTGGCGCGCATCCTCAACGCCGAAGTCGGCAGTGAGATCATCGTGATGGTCGGAGCTTACGACGGTTCATTGGGCAATGAACTGTACCACGTCACCGGCATACTCAAATCGGCCGGCGAGAATATCGACCGCAGCGCCGCGCTCATACACATTACCGACTTCCGCGAAATCTATGTAATGCCCGAAGGCATCCATGAAATCGCCTTGAACTCAAGGGGACACATCCCGCCCGAGAATTTCAAACGAATCATCGGCCAACCCTTGGGTACCGCCGAGTTGAAAACATGGCGCGAATTGTTGCCGGCATTCTCGGATCTGATAAATCTCAGCAAGGCCGGTACCGGCATCGTAATGGCCATCTTCTTCTTAGCCGCCGGACTGGGAATAATGAACACGATGCTGATGGCGACATACGACCGGATGCGTGAGTTCGGCATCCTCAAGGCATTGGGCGCGGGACCTTGGCGTATCATCGGCAATGTGCTCATGGAAGCATTGATGCTGAGTGTGCTGGCGACTGTAGTTGGAATAATTATCGGATGGATCGGCGGGTATTACCTGGAGATCGTCGGCATCGATACGGGTGCCTTGGCCGGGGAAACATCGTTCGCGGGTGTCGCGTTCGATCCGATATGGCGCGCGGCGATGAGCGTGGATGTCGTCATCCGACCGGTAATCACGATGTGGATAATCTGCGTACTCGCATCCCTTTATCCCGCAATATTAGCGTCACGGCTTGAGCCGGTAAAGGCGATGGAGGCAGTATGATTACGATTGGGTGTTTCGGGTATTTAGTCCCGAAACACTTTGAGCAGTATACATAACAGTTTCGGGAATAAATGCCCGAAACACTTGAAAGACGACGAAGACAGCGTGATTACGATTTATTTGCACGAGTGATAAATATGATTCCAAAATTGGCATGGCGTAGCATCTGGAGAAACAAGCGCAGGACGATCATCACGACGATATCGATCGCTCTCGGGCTGGCCCTTGCCATTTTCTTCCTCAGTTTGGCCGAAGGCGGTTATACCCAGATGGTCCGCGACGGCGTCAGGCTCCAGGCGGGTCATATCACCATCGAACACATCGAGTACCGGGACGCCCCGGCAATCGAACTCTACGTTAAGAATCCCGGTGAGTTTAGAGAGAGCATCGAGGCGATACCCGGTGTCGAAAGGACAAAGCCCATCATCATGGGACAGGGCGTTGCGTTATCGGGTGCCGGGGGTGTCGGGGTCGCAATAATCGGGATCGAACCCGCGGCGGAGTTGGAAACATCTCCGATTGCCAGGCGGTTAGTCAAGGGTGAATACATCACTGAAGATGATGAGGACTATGTCGTTATCGGGAGCGGTCTCGCGAGACGTCTGAAAGTTGAGCTGGGTAAGAAGATCGTCCTTCAGACAAGTGATACCGAAGGCGCTATCGCACAGGAACGCTACTTTGTCAAGGGAATATACGAAACAGGCGTGGATGAAATCGACGGTTATCTCGTACAGATGCCGGTGAACACCGCGCGCGAGTTGTTCCTGATGCCCGAAGGAAGCGTGACGCAGTTCGGGGTCATCCTCGAAGACCAGGACAGGATGAAGAAGGTTCTCCCGCAAATCAAGGAGATGGTCAATGATCCCGATGTTGCGGTGTTGACCTGGCGTGAAACCATGCCCGAACTGGTGGCATTCATAGCCCTCGATAAGGGCTCGAATATAATCTTCCAGACCATCCTCATAAGCCTGATCCTTTTCACGATATTCAACACGATACTCATGTCGGTAATCGAACGGCGAAGGGAATTCGCCATACTCCTCGCCATCGGCACGCCGCCGCGTCAGTTGATGATGCAGGTACTCGCCGAATCGGCGTTTCTCGGCCTGATAGGAGTTGGGTTCGGGATGCTCATAGGTGGATTGTACTCATACTACTGCCAGGTCCACGGGCTTGATATGACATCATTCCTTGAAGAAGGGATCACCGTTTCCGGCCTTGTGATGGATACCAATATATACGCGCGCGTGACGACACCGATTCTCCTCGGGACGGCATGCTTAGTGTTCTTCGCGACTCTGCTGCTGAGTTTCATCCCGATGAGACGCGCAGCCAATACACCGTTCGTGGACATCATGCGATAGGAGACGTCATGCATTCGATAGTGAAAATGGAAAATGTGTGCAAGGATTACAAGCAGGGAGACATCATCGTCCACGCCCTTATGGATGTGAGCATGACCCTCCTGCCGGGTGAATTCACCGCCATGGCCGGCCCGTCCGGTTCGGGGAAGAGCACCATGCTGAATATCATCGGCGGCATGCTCAAACCCACGAGCGGAAAGATCGAAATCAACGGCAATGATATAACCGCCATGTCTTCCTCCGCCCTTAGTCACCTGCGTCGGGATCGCATCGGATTCGTGTTCCAGAACTACAGCCTCATTCCTGTGCTGACATCACTCGAGAATGCTGAATATGTCCTTATGCTGCAAGGCGTCCCGGCTTCCAAACGCCGCGAAAAGGTGCTCGGCATTCTGAAGGAAGTCGGCCTGGAAGGTCTGGAGAATCGCTTCCCAAGGGAACTTTCGGGCGGACAGCAGCAACGTGTCGCCATAGCACGGGCGATTGCATCGGAACCCGCGCTTGTATTAGCGGATGAACCAACCGCAAATGTCGATTCAAAAACCGGCGGTGCTTTGATGGATCTAATGAGGCAGCTTAATGAAGATAAAGGCATAACATTCCTTTTCGCCACTCATGAAAAAGATGTAATGCTCCGCGCAAAACGTCTGCTTCTGCTCAAGGACGGCAGCATTGTACACGACGGCGCCCCGGAACAAACGGTCACTTCAATTTAGCCAGAATCCATTCCTTCAGGCGGGTGGCACGGTCTGCGAGTCTTCGAGCTGACCGTGGTATCCGACATGTCAACCAACAAGACCACGGTTAGCCCTCGAAGACTCATGCAAACCGTGCCACCCATCACTCATTATTTACGCAACACCAGGATTCAGTGTGTGATCTCTTTTTAGGGGTACCGCACACTTCAGTGTGCGATTCCTTTACAATCAGGCAAGACGCACCTTGAAAGGCGCACCACCAAATCACAAACTTTCTTATCTTGTGGGATAGGTCTCATGCTAAAATATCATTATTAAGTTATGTAGGGGCAGACCTGTGTGTCTGCCCGAATCTGAACATCTATGTTGAACTGCACTACAAAAATTGTAATCACAATATCCCTCCTGGTTCTCATAGCCACTCCCTCTTATGCCGAGGATGATATCGAATTAAGCGGACGCCTGATGAGCATGGTGTCGGTAATTGACAACAACCGCGCGTTGGACGGCGTCGAATCAGTTTTTGCAAACTCCCTGAGGTTGATTTTCGATGCCGGCATCGATGACTCAATAGATTTTGAAATGCATTTTGTGCAGGATGTAACCATACTATCCAATGATACGTTCTTCGGCACCGCGGGATTAGGCGGCGGGACCGGTGAAAGCCGCTACCGTGCGTTCGATTTTACATGGAAGGACTTCGACAGGCATGTCGTCACCGCCAACCTTTCCATCGACCGCCTCAATTTCAAATTCTCCCTCCCGAATGCCGACATCACCATCGGACGTCAACCGATCACATTCGGCAAGGCATACTTCTGGAACCCGCTCGATATATTCATGCCGTTCAGCGCCCAGGAGTATGAGCGTGATTACAAGGGGGGTGTCGATGCGATCCGTATCGATATCCCGTTCGGCAATTTCTCGGGCATGAATATCGTGGGCGCGTTGGGGCGGGAGATAATATACGACGGCTCATACAAGGACGGCAACCAGAACTTCGACGCGACATGGTATGCGTCCTCACTTCTCGCGCGTTACTTCACCACCATCAACGGGTGGGACTACGCTATCCAGTGCGGTAAGGTGTACGGCGGTTACCAGCTCGGCGGCGGATTGGTGGGCGAGATCGACGATTACCAGGTTCGGGCGGAAGCGGCCTACCTGAAGGCCAAGGACAGTCCGCCGATTCTTGCCCTCGACAATCCATTCATACCGGCGCTTCTGAAGGGTGATCTGATCAAGGATAATCTTGTCGTCGTGCTCGGCTTCGGACGTTATTTCCAAAGCACTCTCGACATCGAGGTCGAGTATCTCTTCAACGGGGCCGGTGACCCGAAGAACCCGGAAACATCGGTGTTGCGTATGTTGAATGGCGGCAATATGCACATCGGACGTCACCTGCTCGGCGCGCTGGCAAGTTACCAGTTCGACCCGCTGACAACCGGTCAGGTCGCGTGCATATATTCGTTCTCTGATTCATCATTCCAGCTTCAACCGTTGATTACCTGCTCCATCGACGACAACATCGACATGCAGTTTGGCATGGTATTCAACTTCGGAGAACCGCCCGACCTCGGTGAAATCTCCCCCGGCATCCACTCCGAATTCGGGACCATGCCAAATTTCTATTTCATGGAATATAAGGGTTATTTTTAATCACGAGGTTAATTCCATCCACACGTCTATCTCTTCTCTTTCTGGAGCGCTGGCTTCCAGGGGCTATTGAAAAACCGAAAAATAGGGACTGGCCTTTAGAAATGGAGAACGTCACTTCCGAACAGCGCATTATACTTGTTGCTCAACGCCTACACTACTGAGGCCTGTCCCATTTTTTCGGCACATCCTTACTTATTACACCGCCCCTTCCAGCCGGCATCATATTCTATTTACATAAAACAGGGACAGTCACCTGAAGACAGGATGACAGTCCCTGTTATCTCCAGTTGTTTCGAGACACCCTTGTCCCGAAACACTACGTTACTACGTCAACAACCCCACATACTCCCCGCCCGGACCGCCGAATGCGCCCATGCGTGAGCGCGTATTCGTATCAGTATTATCCGGATCATTCGACGGCGAACCGGTATCATCCCAATCGACGAAGCTCGGGTCGCCCTGTTGCGCGGGGGATGTATCCAAAATATCGTATTCCTCGTTGTTGGGGTCGATGTAATCCGGGTCAGCGCTGATGGCACCCATGCCCGGCGATGCGCCCCCGTAGTAGGCCCCGGCGACATTCCAGATATCGGTGAAGTCGCATATCACCGTGCAACCGAAGGCCTGAACACCGCGTGCCATCGGCGGCGGGAAACCGCTTGAATAGATATGTGTTGCGATGTTATTCGCAAATGAAACATCGCTGCAACCTTCAAAGGAATACCCCATGACCTGGTTTATGAAGAAAGCGTCGGAGGAGTCCATGTTATCAACCACATTGTTGATCACTTCCGGGCTTGTGCAGTTCTTTAGATAATATCCTCTCATCAAAAGTGCATTTCCTGGGGCATGTGGAATGATGTGATGAATGAGGTTGTTCTTCAGCACAACATTCGCTGAGTCTGTAATGCTGCATACGTCAATGGTCTTACTGCTGCCATCGGAGGTAGATCGGATATTGGCAAAAATGTTGTTCTGCACGGTAAGACCCGGGCAGGAGCTGGCATAAACCGCACTGAAGCCTATGCATCCGGAGCTTGAAGTGCCCCTGTCGATGTCCGCCATACGGCAATTGGCAATGGTAACATCTGCGGCATTATAAGCGAGTACGGGATAAACAGTTCTCATATTAGTCAAGCCCGTGAAAAGACAGTCCTGTATAGTGATGTTCGACCCGCCGTCAATACGAATCATCTGTGTCCAGTCGTACCCGTCACATGGTCCTGCGAAACCGATTTGGAACCCATCAAGCGTAGCGTTGGTTACATCATAGAAATGAACCGAGTGTGAATCCGTCGTTTCCGGGCCGTCTATGAAAGCCCTGCCGGTGCCGTCAGAATCATCCCAGTTGCTCGATTGCACGATGATGTCCGATTTCATATCCACCTGTTCTTCATAGGCATTGCCCGAATCATCGACGAGCACCGTGTAATCAACCGGCGCTGCATCAACACCCTCCTGTATGGTGTTATATGGATTCGCCATCGAACCGTCCTCGATACCCGATGTATTGCTATCGTCAACATAAATAATGTTTGGGGGTTCCACCACGACGGTCGCGCTATAGAGGAAATATGCCGTTACTGTTTCCCCGGGAAGAAGTCCGCCATAACCGGCAGCTTCACTCTCAACACTGATTAGGATATCGATGGATCCTTCATCGGGAGTGGCATCCATGATTTCTATTTCGTATGTTGAATAACCCGCTCCTCCCCCGGTGGGTAGTGCGGACGCTGCAATCGTGAAGCTATCCGGACTCTCGATCTTAACGGTATTCATCCCGGCATTGAACCAGTCATAAACATCTATCGACAAACTTAGATTGCCACCCGATCCGACACCGTCGTTCCACAGGGTGTTATCAGTCTCTGTTACATCAACCCGCCACGCTTCCTTGCGGTTCGCACCCTCGGGGAAATCATCGGGAACAGACCAGGGGCTGCTTCCCTCAGGGAATGTCCAACATGCATCGACGGCGTAGTTGAATATCAAACCGGCCGTACCCAGATCAAGCGTGTAATACCTGATATTCTTCTGCCCTGGAGAAAACACTCCCCTGCTGGCTGGGTCGATAACGCTCAAAGGGTCATCCGCGGTAAGGTCATCGCAAAAGTACTTGTAGCCGTTCAATGTTGCGTTGTAATCCGCGAATGAATCGGGCGCGCCCAACAACCCGTCGTTGTATGCGAACATTGTCCCGTCATTAACCGGGAATTCCGCCGGATTCCACCATCGGGAGTAACCATCGGGGTTCAACAGGCGCGTATCCCCTTCGCCCGCCATCCGCAAGTCCGGGTCGTCGAAACCGGAAACGCTCCCACTGGAAATTAGAATTCCGCACACGTCAAACCCGGTGAACTCGGTCAGCCCCAGGAACGGATGCCTCAGGCCGATATCAGTCTCAATTATGTTCCCGTTGAATTCGACCGATTCGAGCGTTAGATTGAGAAGTGGAGGCGGTTCAAGGAAAGGAAGGACATTCACATGCATCTCGCTCACACGTACCGGCACGAATGCCAGCGTTCCCTCCGCGGGATTTGCCGTAAACTGCCAAAGCCCCATAATGCCATGGCTTCGCGAGTGATCGGCATTAGTACCATTTCCAGGCAACAAAGGAGTTCCCCCACCACTGGAACATCCTGCAATTATTACCACAATAAGAATAGCGGTGAGAGCCAACATGCGCATTTTGCAAAACCTCCTTGGATTCAACTACTATATTAGATGCTAACAATCGGTAAATTAATCTATTTTAAAGATATAAAGCAGACAAACGACATAAGTCTGACCGCATTCTTTCTGGTAGAATGATCCGGATACATCCATCACAAGGGAGTTACCAATGCATTGGACGGACGAATTGTTCGATGGCCCGTACGACAGGGAATACGAAGGCAAAACCGCCGAGGATATCGAACGCGCCACCGGTGAGGCCGAATTCATCGTTAATGAACTCGATCTGAAAGACACCGACCGCGTACTCGACCTCGCCTGCGGTCATGGTCGCCATGCAATTACTGTCGCGGAATATGTCGATGAAGTCATCGGCGTCGATCGGACGAAACGCTATCTTGAATATGCGGAAAAATACGTCGCCGACAAGGGAATATCGAATGTTCGATACTTCCAGGGCGACATGCGCGAACTATCATTCGACGCGGAATTCGATGCCGCCTACAACTACTTCACCGCCTGGGGATACTGGGATGACGAAACTAACCAGTCAATCCTCAACAGGGTTTGTCAAGCACTCAAACCGGGTGGACGTTTTCTCATGGAATCCATTCACCGCGATTCAATAGTACGCCGGTTCGAGCAGAGAGGTTGGTATCAGTTAGATGATAATAATTACGTGCTGGAAGACAGGGAATTCGATTGCATAACAGGACACTCCAACTCTAAGCGGATATATATAAACACTTCCGCGAATAATCCTGACATCCCCCCGGTCAGGGAAATCGATATTTGTGTACGTGTCCCTGCAGCGAGTGAATTTATGCGAATGTTCACCGACGCGGGTTTCACGGACATACGCATCATCGAAGCCCCGACGGGCGAGCAGCTCACGATAGAGTCCAGACGCATTGCAGTGACTGGAACAAAACCAGCTATTTAAACCCCGTAAGAACCACTCGCAAGTTCAAATACTGGCGGAGAGGGTGGGATTCGAACCCACGGGACCCCAAAAGAGGCCCACTTGATTTCGAGTCAAGCGCTTTCGTCCACTCAGCCACCTCTCCAGGGGCTTCTTGTATGTCACATTTTCCCGGCAAGGGATTGCCGGGCTACAAACGGATACGGATATGATAAGTTACAACTAATTCAAAATGCCCCTGCAAGGAATCGAACCTTGATTTACAGTTTAGGAGACTGTCGCTCTATCCGTTGAGCTACAGGGGCATGTCTCTTTATGTAATTCGCACACTGAAGTGTGCAGCACCCATATTATCCAATTCGCACCTGTACGGTGTGATACCCGGTCTATATAATAACGCACACTGAAGTGTGCAGTACCCGTAATATCTAAATCGCACACTGAAGTGTGCGGCACCCGGAAGGAATCACAATCAATATGTTCATTATCGCATTAAGCTGGAACAAATGCGCCCGCCAAGAATCGAACTTGGATCTACGACTCCGCAGGCCGTCACTCTATCCGTTGAGCTACGGGCGCATGAGATAAACCCTGGTTATACAGGCCTTCGCCTCGCAGTAACGCACACTGAAGTGTGCGGCACCCAATTTCACCATGATCGTTTCCCAAAATGCAACTGGCGGGAATCGAACCCACATCGCCGGTTCCGGAGACCGGTGTTCTATCCGTTGAACTACAGTTGCCCGGAATTACGGCCAATGGAATATATCAGATAGGGCGGATATTAGCAAGAGTCAGACACGCATCCGGAACATCATCAAGGACCTATAACCTGATGACAATGGTGTTTTGGGAATTTATTCCCGAAACGATGATATCAAGAAGATACACTCATTATGTCAAAGTCTCTTTGTAAGGGCGAGCCGGAGGCTCGTCCTCCGTCTCAAATACCGCGTGAACCGGAGGGTGACCCTCCGGGTAACCCCTACGGAAGACATAGAGTCTCTAACAATGTGAGTAATGCTAATGCCTAAGATATATGGTGTTTCGGGAATTTATTCCCGAAACCCTTTAAATATCGCCCTGAACAGTTTCGGGAATAAATTCCCGAAACACCGAACCTATGATAAGTGCCCCCGGTTGTCAATATTCTATCCCCCGGTCAACTTGCCAACCTATGGCCTCTCCCTGCCGATCTTCTGGAAGAACCAGTGTGTCCATTGGTCGAACAATGAATACACAACCGGTACCACGATCAGCGTAAGTAATGTCGATGTAATCAGTCCGCCAATAACCGCTACAGCCATTGGCGCGCGTATCTCTGACCCCGCACCAAGACCGAGAGCAACCGGAAGCATCCCGCCTATCATGGCGAAAGTCGTCATAAGAATCGGTCGTAGCCTTATCGGGCCGGCCGTCATAAGAGCTTCCTCCGTACCCATCCCCTTCCGGCACAACTGATTGGTAAAATCAACTATTAAGATGCCGTTCTTAGTAACCAACCCCATCAGCATTATGATGCCGATCAGAGACAAAATATTAATAGTTAGATCGGCTATCAGGAGAGCCAAAACCGCCCCGATGAGAGCCAACGGCAGACAGAACATAATAACCAACGGGTGAATGAAATTTTCATACTGACTTGCCAAAACCATGTAAATTAATATCACCGATAAGAACATTGCAAAGAAGATGGCTGCGAAACCTTCCTTCATCATATCAGCAAATCCTAACCAAGTTGCCTTGACACCTGGTTCAAGCTTATCTGATGCTATCTTTTCCACAAACGCAATCCCTTCCCCTAATGGCATATCCTCAAGGTTGGCATTAATGGATATTTCACGTTGCCGTGCAAAATGGTTTATACGACTCGGACCGCTGGCGGTCTCAACGGAAGCTATACTGGCTAAGTTAATTAATTCCCCCTCTGGTCCAAAAACCATCAATCCGAGAAGATCCTCCGGCTGGTTACGGTATTCATCCATAAGACGAACCTTTACATCATACTCCTCACCATCATCCTTGTACTTGGTTACCTCCTGTTCCCCGGAAACCAAGGCGTTAATAGTAGTGGCAATGTTGAGGACATCCACTCCCAAATCAGCCGCTTTCTCGCGGTTAATATGTACCCTCACTTCAGGCTTACCAGCCCGGAAATCGGTATCCACATCTACGAAACCGGGTGTTGCCTTCATCTCCTCAACAATTGCTTCAGAGATGCTTTGTAATTGTTTGATATTCGAGCCCGTGATAACGAAGTTTATCGGAAGCCGGGTTACCCCGCTTCCCATATATTCTACCTCACTTACAATGACCTTTAACCCTGGAATGCCTTTCAACTCCTTGCGGATTTTTGCCATGAAGTCATCACGGCTGATATTTCGATCCGACTTATCAACCAAGCCCACAAATATGTTAGCCCTGTTAACATCCGGGATGCCGCCGCCCCCGACTGTCGAATACACCTTGGTAATCTCGGGATGCGTGAGGAGTATCGCCTCAACCGGCTCGATATAACTTTCCATCACGTCAATTGATGTCCCCTGTTCCGCTTCAAGCCAAACTGTAATCTGGGCATCATCGAAGGATGGTTCAAATTCCACCCCGAGGAATGGAATCACCACGAATGAGGATATAAACGCGATGACCGCAATGGTTACTGTAAGGGATTTATGCCTCAGGCTCCAACCGAGAAGACGTTTGTAGCCACCCTCCACCGCCAGGAATACCGATTCGAGAACAAAGACGAAACGTCCCTTCTTACTTCCAACTTTAAGAAAACGAGAACACAACATTGGGGTAAGAGTGAAACTGACAAAAAGGCTGACCAGCACCGCAAAACTGACGGTTAAACCAAACTGGTAAAAGAAACGTCCGACTAAACCCTCCATATATGCAACCGGCAAGAAAACCGCAACGATGGTGAATGTGCAGGCCATTACAGCCAAGCCTATCTCGCGTGTGGCTTCAAAAGAAGCCTTCATAGGCTCCACGCCCTTCTCCACATGCCGATGGATATTCTCAAGGACCACTATCGCATCATCTATCAGCATACCTACCGAAAGAGCCAAAGCTAAAAGAGAGAGCATGTTCAAGCTGAAACCCATTACTTTTATGAAAATGAAAGTAGCAATGATGCTCGTTGGTATCGCCGCTCCAGCTATGATGGTAGATCGGAAATCGCGGATGAAGAGAAATACGATAAGGACCGCAATGAGACCTCCTTCAAATATGTGCTCGATGACTCCTTCGAAGGAATCCCGGATGAAGACCGATGTGTCCACTGTTTCGATGATTTCTATCCCACGCGGCATCTCCTTATTGAGCCTTTCCACCTCAGCCTTGATGCTGTCAGCAACCTTTACGGTGTTAGCGCCGGATTGCTTAAGGATCAACAAGCCCACCGCGGATTTACCATTGAACCTCGCCAAAGTGCGACGGTCCTCCAGCCCGTCTTCCACCTTCGCTACATCTCTTATTCTAATCGGTCGTCCATCTACATAGCGTATTACAATCTCACCAAATTCAGCGACATTTTTCAGTTTCCCTTTGGTTTTGACGATGTACTCCCGTTCCCCCGTTTCTATTCGCCCGCCGGGAATCTCCAAGTTCTTGGCCTTGAGCGCATAAATCACTTCCTGAGCACCGACCTGCAACGCTTTCATCTTTTCAAGGTCAAGCCAGATGCGGATCTCCTTCTCCCTGGTTCCAAGAACAGTGACCGTGCCCACTCCTTTGATCTGCTGAAGTGGCATCTTCACCTGGTCCTTAACAAAAAGAGCCAGATCGGCAGGTGGCATATCGGCGCTGACGATATATCCCAAGATAGGGATCGCGTCGAGGTCGAGCTTCTCAACAACCGGCGCCTTAACCACAGCAGGCATCTGTCCTATAATACCGGCAATCTTGTCACGGACATCCTGGATCGCAACATCAATATCGATCTCCATCTCAAACTCGACAAAAACTATGCTCACGTTCTCCGTAGAGACAGATTGCATTGTCTTGATGCCCGGCAGCAGGCTGATGGCTTCCTCAATAGGTTCGGTAACCTCACTCTCTACAACCTCCGGGCTTGCACCCGGATATACCCCGCGTATTGAAACGAATGGGAAATCCACTTTAGGGAACAGCTCAATGGTTGACTGCTTGAAGCTTATATAGCCGAACACGAGAAGGGCAATGATGATCATTACCGTGAAAACCGGCCGTCGTATTGATATCTCGGATAGAAACATATTCTATATTCAACCTCTTGTTTGCATGATAAAAAACGCTACGTTCCCTGTTCAACGTTCTCAACACCTGATGTCACATCGAGCAGAGCCCCTTCATTGAGGAATCTGTTGCCCACGATGACCACCTCGTCATCCCAGGAAAGACCATCGAGAACCTGAACCGTTTCACCCTCGATAATGCCTATGGTGAATATCGTGCGCGTCGCCACACCGCCCACATTCAGGAAAACCCCGCGCCCATCCTTAAAGCTGAGGACAGCCGAAAGAGGTACCGTCATCACATCCTCAGCCCTGTCAAGTTCCAGATCAACCTTGCAGAATGAACCGGGAAGCGCGTCATATTCAGACGGGATATGCACTTCGGCGTCAAACGTACGGCTCTCAACCGACACATTGGGAGTGATGCTTGCTATCGTGGCGATGATTACCTCGTCAGGGTAATAATCAAGCCTGATTTCCACTTCATCCCCGGTTTCAACAGCACCGTGATATGCTTCAGGAATCTCCACGTAAGCCTTCCTCAGTCCCGCGCCTGTCAGTTTGCAAACCGTGATGCCAGGTCCCGCCAGCTCGCCGATCTGCATCATCCTCTCGGTGATGATTCCGGCGTAGGGAGCTTTCAGCACTGCATCCGAAAGTGATTTTGACGCCTGGGCTTTCTGGGCGGCGGCGGCATCGGACTGTCCACGGGCAACCTCAACCTGCAATTCCGATACCCTCAACCCGTCTTCGGCGCTCTGCACGCCAAGCTTGGCGGATTTATAGGCGGTCTCGATATCCTCGAATTCCTTCTTCGTGATAACCTCGTCCTCATACAAAGCTTCAAATCTCAAGTAATCGGCTTCGACCTTATCGAACCGGTTATTCGCATCCGCCAATTGATTCTTCGTGACATCAAGCGCCGCTTCAAGCGCCTTAACCCCGTCGATTGACGCATCGTATGCAGCCTGTGCAGCGGTCACCGCTTTCTGATACTGCACGGCGTCCACCTTAGCAAGAAGCTGACCGGCCTCGACAACATCCCCGACATCGACAAACATTTCCATCAACCTTCCACCGCCGGGGAAACTGAGAAGGCTCTCGTCACCCGCCAAAATCGTGCCGGTCGTCTTGTAGTTCTTGACCACGGTACCGCTCACCGGTTTCATGACCGTTACGGGAACACGTACTTCTTTCTTCTCAACTACCTCTTTCTTCTGACAACCGGTCATCGCAGTCGCTAAGATTGCGATTAAAACAAATGCTAAATATATTTTCCTATTCATCATCATCACTTCCATCTTCCAACCCGAGTGTATCCTTCAACTCAAGGTAGTACTTCATATTCGCCACTCCGACCGCCTTGCCCACGTAGGCCGCGGCTCTATAATAATTGTATGTAGCAAGCGTGTTACTCAACCGGGCGGCTAAAAGCAAAGCCTCGGCTTCAATCACATTATTCGCAACGATCAAGCCCTCTTCGAACCGACGCCGTGTAATCCGCAAATTCTCCTCTGCCTGCTCTATTGCTTCCGATGTAGCCCGGATATCCCCATACGCCTGCTTAACATTAAGGTATGCCCCTTCAAGTTCGAGATATATCGATTGCTCGAGCTGTTTCTTCATCACATCAAGTTCAAGCTCACGGCTATCCAACTCCGCTAAATAATCGGAAGCCTCTCCACCGTCGTACAAATCATATGTGACTTGCACCGTAGCGCTGATGGAATTTGGTTCGCTTATTCCGTTCGCCGCAAGAAGGGGATTGTCACCCATCCGTTCGAAGGAAACAACGAGGCTCACATCGGGCAGCCTGCCGGACTTCGCCATCTTCCGCTCTTCTTCGAGGATTTCATACTGCAAATTCATGGCTTCAATTTCGGGACGCTGCATGAGCGCGAGTTTGAAAAAAGGATCGAGGTCTGCTTCAAAGAAAAACGGTTCATACCCGAGCACGTCGATCTTGAGCTGTCTTCCAAATTCAAAACCGATAAATGCATTGAGCACGTCCTGTGAAAGACGCTCGTTGTTTAAAGCAAATGCCAAAGCCTGTTCAGAATTTGTTTTCCCGACTTGGACCCTGAGCAGGTCATTTTTGGGAATAATCCCCTGCTCGTAAAGCGCTTCGCTCGTATTCAGCAGACCGGTTATATATTCAAGGCTCTTCCTGCGTGCCGCGATCTGCTCCCGCGCCTGCCTCAGATTCAGGCAGTAATGCTGAGCGAGAACCCCCATGATATCCTCAAGCACCTGCTGCTGCGCTTCGAGTCCTTCCACGCCAAGTTCCGCGATACTGATATTTGCCTGTTTCTCTCCACCGCTGTAAACGGGCCAGATGAACTGAAGACCGAGCATGTAGTTATCACAAGTCCCCATCTGGAACTCGGTCATCTCATCGCCCTCACCGGGAATCGAGATGGTGGGTATGTCCGCTAAACGGGTGTAGGAATACGACGAGGTCAGCATCGGGGTCCAGCGATTATCAGCCGATCTGACCCGCGTACGCGCCGTCTCCAGCGCGGCAAGCCCGGCCTGGATGTCCAGGTTGTTGGACAATGCCAATTCGAGGGCGTCATCGGTGGTGATGACCATGACATCATCCTCTACTCCAAATGCCCCTGCGGAAAGCATTAAGAGCACTACAAAAACCAATATTAGTTTTTTCATATTCAAACCGATCATTTCTTTAAAGGTTTATCCATCTTCAGAATTCCGTGAAAGAACATCTCCTGCATCCCCTCTCGTACCTTTTCAACCGGGAGTTCATCGCCTACGATACATGTATAGCTCACAAAACTATGCAGGCAGGAATCAAGAAACAATGTCATGTAAAGCGGATTGATATCATTCCTGAATACCCCCTCTTCAATTCCCTGCTCAAAGATATAGGACAACTGTATAAAATTCGATTTAATAAAACGGTTCAATTCCCGCCCAAGATCACCGGGTGGATGAAACCACTCCGCTCCCATGACTTCTTTCACATATATTTTAAAAAA
>CBDVBS010000005.1:0-20608 GCA_965372275.1 uncultured bacterium
AACCGGAGGGTGACCCTCCGGGTAACCCCTACGGAAGACATAGAGTCTATAACAGTATGAGCAATTCCAATGCCTAAGATATATACACCCCTTATTTTGTTACATGATATGCCTGTGATATAATCCGCGCGAGTTAAGCAAATTTAATCTCCAGGTGCTGACATTCAGCGCCAACTTGCATTAATTCAGCAAACATACCGGGAGGTAAGAGATATGCATTTGATAAAGAAGCCCCTGAGAATTCTGCCTTTACTCATTCTACTTATGGTTGTCCCGATAACCGGGATATCGTGTGATGATAGCGAAGGTATTTCGTCCTCATCAAGTTTCATCGGCGACTTCACCATGGAGGCTCCGGATTATTTGGCCCATGCTGCAGGCTCATTCGACATGCTGAAATCAATCTTCTCGCCTGTTCAGGCCCATGCGCTGCCGAACCTGAGCATCGACGCGGATGAATTCACCGGGATGTTCCCCGTTCCCGACGAGACGCTGATCTACATTCTCGCCCCGGACGGCGGCACATTGGCCTCGGGTTATACCGACGGCACCGGCCGGGTTGAAATTGACGAAGTCCCCGAGGGCTATGTCAGTGTCCTCATCGTCGGCGGCTCGGGTAAAACATGGTCAGTCCCGAGTCATATCGATCCCGAACACGATACGTATATGCGTTGCGTGCTGAAGGACAACCCATCGGCGCAGGAGTCGGTCTATGGCAAGTCGATCCATAATGACATCGGCTCCAACACCAATATCGACGACTTCTCGATCGCCGTTTTCGGTCGCCCGAACAGCACGCCAAAAGGCGGATATGTAATCCTCCACGAAGATGGCCAGACATACATCGACACGAATGGTGACGGCGATTTTGCCGACGCTGAAGACAGGGCATTTGCCGAAGCCGACGACGACGGCATCCCCTCTTCCGAAGGTGACGGCGACGAGGATAACGACGGTATCACCGATGATAACGAACAGGGCGATGACGACGACCTCGACGGTGACAACATCCCGAACAGCTCAGACACCGACGACGACGGCGACGGGATACTCGACGGGCAGGATCAGACCCCGCTCGGTATTACCGCCCTCGATGATTTCGTTCCCCCGGCACTCATCGACCCGCTCGGTGTGTTCGGAGGCGACCCGTACTCCGGCATCGCCGATGTTCAACTCGTAATGCTGGATGTTGACCCGCCCGAGCCGGACCCCGGCAAGGTGCGCGTATTCTTCCCGGGCGCCGAAGATGCGATGAATAACGACATTTCATACAGGATTTATTACGACGACAGGGAAGTGGATTTCGAGGACAGCCCCTTCAAGGTTTTCATCCCCGCGGTTGTCATAACGGAACCGGACGAGCTTTACGATTATGAGCTTACCGGTCTCACTACGGGTGATACATGGTACTTCGCAGTTCATGCGCTCGACTCCGCTCCACCGCCGATTGAAGACGACAACGAGGAAATGCTGAGCATCGAACTGCCGGATGATTAAAGGGAGATGTGATATAATGGGCTGTGCTGTTGGCTGTGGATTAATTATTGGAATAGGGATAATAGTTGGTATTCTTAAGCTTATATGGGAAATACCTAACCCAAACAGCGATCTCAATAGATCATTCGCTAATGAAGAGAAGTGTCCATTCTGTGGCACTGAAATAGGAAGAGGTATGGTGAAATTCAATGTTTGGACTCTTAAGGAGGATTGTTATCATTGTGATCTCTGCAATAGGGACATCTCTAAAGTAGTATGGGATAACTTCAATAGAAGAGAAGGAAGAGGAGAAGATACAAAATGACACCCGGGTGCCACTGACAAGCTTACAGGATTATCGCCCACACACACGTCATCCTGAATTGCTTGCCAGTGTCTTTGTAAGAGTCTCTAACAGAATGAACGGTGCCGATGCTCATTGGCCGTTACGATTAAGGCCCCCCCTTTATCCCCCCCACTCGAAGACTCGTGGGGGGGAGATAGAGTTGGGCTGATGCCATTATCATTTTTGTAGAGGCTTTAACTTGCAGAGGCTCTAATTTGTAGAGGCTCTAAATAAACACAAAGCAGCGTGCCACCGCTATCCGGGTCCTCCCGGACAGCGGTGCAGTAACCCCCCTCTCATACGTGTGCCACCGCTATCCGGGTCTTCCCGGACAGCGGTGCATTGCCCCAACTTGACCTCACACTCCATCGGTAGTATATTCAAGGCACATATGAACGAAGCCGGGGAAGCAGGTGCGAATCCTGCGCTGCCCCCGCAACTGTGAAGGGATACGAACGCCGTCAACCACCGAAAACGGGAAGGGACGGCGGGAGGATGACCCCGAGCCAGGAGACCCGGAACGTTCAAGACTCCTCGGTAAACCCGCGCGGGGCGTGGTTGGAGTTAAGTACAGATAAGCATCCTCCCCGCGGAGGATTTTTTGGTGCCCGATGCCGGCAAAATGGAAACCATACATACCCCTTATTCTCTTCATGCCATTCATTGCGGCAGTGGCTGCATATGCCATGACGGGCATCGTATCCGACACCGGTTCCCGGCAGTTATTTGCGGACGATGCAATTCCTGATGCCGCCATAACCACGGGATTTTTGAGTGATTACCAAATCCCAGCCGTGGTGCCACGGATAAGCGAGTCTTCGAGCTTACCCGTGCCCCTTCACCCACTACCCACACCAAAGCCTAATGATCTGGATATTGATGAACTCAACCGGCGACTTATCGCTGAAGGTCTGGAACCGATCATTATTGAAGAAGAACCCCCTCCTCCCGAAGCAACTCCTGCATATATTCCTGTTCCGGAACCCGTGATCGAAGAACCTCCTCCCCCACTTGAACCTGAACCATTAGAAAATCCTGAGCCCGTACTCAATCCTCCAACTGAACCTGATAAACCACTTCCGGCTCCGGTTGTATCCAACCCACTGGAAGAAGCCACTCAAACACCGCCATCGAAACCATCGGTAGTATTCACCGAAGCATCATACAAATCGAATCCCGAACCACCCTACCCCAAAGCCGCTGAAAGAAAAGGATTGGAAGGCGTTGTTCTACTGCGGGTTCATGTTGGAACAGATGGTCATCCAGTCGCTGTAAATCTTTTGAATTCATCAGGTCATTCAATCCTCGATAAAGCAGCGGTACATGCCGTACGCAATGCATGGCGTTTCAACCCCGCCACCACAAACGGTCAGCCTGTTGAAGCGTGGGTAGAAGTGCCGATCATATTCACTCTCGATTAATCTAACCATCAATCCAAAAATAATAGAACATGGGGCCTGGTGCCACGGATAAGCGAGTCTTCGAGTTTACCCGTGTCTTCTCACCCACTACCCATACTTCCGGGTGGCACTGTCTGTCCGAGTCTTCGAGGACTGACCATGGTCTTATGGGATGTCCACTCCCTGACGGTCGTGGCTCGGATCGGTCAGCAATCCTGTGTGCCACCGCTTCTGACGCCCTTGCGTCCGGGTGGCACTGACAAGCGAGTCTTCGAAGTTTGTCAGTGTCATAAGAAGATGTCCACTCCCTGACGGTCGTGGTTCGGATAATCTACTCACCCATATAATCCACCCAAATAACCCATCCATGTAACCCACGAATCCCATTTCGTGGGTTACATGAAAAACTGGTGCCCCGGAAAATTACCTCTTCTGCATCCAATATATTACAATTAACATCCCTTGCCGGAACCAATGGAAATTCAACTCGACAGCAGGCAGGCCGAAGCCGTTGAATCAAACGCCGACGCCGTGCTTGTCCTCGCCGGACCGGGCGCGGGTAAGACGCGCGTCATCGTTCAACGTATCATCCATCTTATTGAACAACGGGAATTCGAGCCGGGACGAATAGTTGCAGTCACATTCACCAACCGTGCCGCCGATGAAATGCGCCGACGGCTTCTCGCGCGCAGCCCCGATTACGAGCCGGTTCGCGTAAGCACACTGCATTCATTCGCGATGGATATAATCAAGCGTCACCACGAGAAATCGGTCTTCACCAAACGCCCCGTTGTATTCGATGAAGTCATCCAGGATCGCCTCATACGCAATATCCTCCGGCAGATGGGACTATCGACCGAGACATTTCCATTGCGACGGTTGAAGAACGTCGTCGATTTCGCCAAGGCAAACCTGGCATTCCCGCTTGCGTCTGAACGTTTCCCACCCGAATTCGAAAACGAACTTAGGGAAATACTGATCGATTACCAACGGGCGCTTCTCGAACATAACGCAATGGACTTCTCCGACATCCTCCTCACCGCCCTTGAGATCCTGCACGATCCGGCTGTTCGTGAAACCGAGCAATGCGCGATCGACTACTTCCTCATCGACGAATTCCAGGATATCAACCTGTCCGAATATGCCCTGATACTCGCCGTGAATCCCCCGTCGAAACCGATATTCACTGTCGCCGATGAAGACCAGACCATCTACAACTGGCGCGGGTCGTCGAGCAGATTCATCCGCCTTTTCCGCGAGGACTACGATCCTGAGATCATCGACCTCGTGCACAACTGGCGATGCGCGAAGCCGATAATCCAAGCGGCGAAGGTCCTCATCGCCCATAATCGTACCTGTCGGGAGCCGGAAATCCATGGTTGGGATCCCGGTGAAGAAACCGAGCCGCAAATAACACTCTTCCAACTCAATGACGAGAAGGAAGAGCAGAAACTCATCCTGAAATTGATCGCGAATGCCCGTGCCGGCGGCATCGATCTGTCGGAAGTCGCGATCCTCGCCCGCACACATTTCCTGTTGAACAATCTGCATCGCGAACTTGTTCTCAACAATATCCCGTCGGTGCGTATATCTAAGGAATCCGATGAGATTCCTGCATCCGACCTGATCAGTTACCTTGAGTTGACACGTTCGCTGAACGAGTGGGATGTCGAGACCACGCTTCGATTCCCAAGGCGTTGCCTGACGTCGCTGGATGAAATCCGAATCCTGCGTGAAGCACGCACTGAAGGAGAGAACAGCCTGTGGGGTGTACTCAAGCGTTCAACCCGCGACCCGAGATTGGGCCCGTTGTCGCGTAAACGTATTGCCGAACTGCTCGAACTCATCGGCGAAATGCCAAACACCATCGAAGAGACAGGGCTTTCGCGGGCAATATACAACGTGCTTCAAATGATCGGGAAACGACGGTCACCCCTCAAATCCGAAACGCGCGCGGAACTGATCCGGGCCCAGGATGAGATCGAGTTCGATCCGGCAATTAATATCGACAAGCTCAGGGATATCTTCCTCCAGGCGAAAACACTATCCATCATACACGCGCCGGATTTCCTGGGTTTGACATCGGCCTGTATCATCGCTGAA
The DNA here is from genome assembly GCA_965372275.1 of uncultured bacterium. Lineage (GTDB taxonomy): Bacteria > JAJVIF01 > JAJVIF01 > JAPKYR01 > CAZSPL01 > CBDVBS01. Next base: position 5,326 of record CBDVBS010000005.1, read on the forward strand.
ACAGCACTAAGTATATTCGGCACCAACTCCGAATTGATCCCTTACTCTGATGTCCTCAAAAAACCATCCGGGAAGTCTCCCATTATTTCAATCGGGTTGAATTCATCCCAGTTGCGGACACTCTTCCCCGACACACTCATTTCCGATGTCACCTGCATCTCTCCCGGAAAGATACATCTTCCCGCCGATGCCGATGACGAGACCGTCCCGGACTACCGCCTGCCTCTTGCGGCATATGCATTGTGCTATCGCCTTACTACGCCGAAGCTGCCTGATGACGATATCGAAATTGTATTCTTCGATCTCGAAACAACCGGCGTTAACACGCGCAGGGCTGATATCGTTGAAATAGCGGCGGTACGTTATCTCCTGCACAACGGGCGATTGCAGAAACTCAATTCCTACCAGACCCTCGTGAAACCCCCGAAGCCGATTCCCCCGGCTGCAACGGCGGTGCACAAGATAACGAACGCTATGGTCGCCGACGCACCCGCGATTGAGGGTGTAATCGAACCATTCCTCGAATTCATCGGCGATGCGATGCTTGCCGGACACAATATCGAGGGTTATGATCTGCCCATACTTCGAAGATTCGCGGGACGTATCCTCAGGCGCGACATACCCAATCCCACACTCGACAGCCTGATAATTTCACGCAGGCTGTTACCGAAGGTTTCGCATACGCTTGGCGACCTCGCCGCGATGCTTGATGTCACGCTTGATAACGCCCACCGCGCATTGGCGGACGTGATCGCAACCGCCGATGTAACCGAGATCCTCCTCGAAAAGGAAGCCGGGGATATCGGGCTTGATTTCTCAAACGCCGCTATCAATCTTCTCGCTGCAGGATTTATATGGGATGAAACATCACCCGACCGGCTTACGGACCTGCTCGTGGAAGCCGCGTCGCGTTCGGCGATGTCCAATGATGCGAAGATAGAAGGCTTCGATGCATTGACCGGGCACGCGGGTGAACGATTCCGCGACGGATTAGCGGGAATTGCAAAACTTGTGAGAAGCACGCCGGTCGTGAATGATGAGGAGGACGATCGATTCGAGGCAATGCGTCGGCGTGTTGAGGATGAAGCGGTGCTGTTCACCGAGCGTTACCCCGTCGGCACGCTTGCGGATTTCCTCGATTATTACACGCTGCTGAGCGAAGAGGAGTGCGCGCCCGACGAGGAGGCGATCCGTCTTCTGAGCCTTCATTCGGCCAAGGGACTTGAATTCGATACCGTAATAATCATCGGGCTTGAACAGGGCAACCTCCCCCACTACCTTGCGCTCGGACACGCCGACCGCGTTGAGGAAGAACGCAGGCTGTTCTATGTCGGCCTCACCAGGGCATCCCGCAAGGTCTATCTCACAAGCATCCGTCAGAGGGACGGCATGCACCGCAGCGCATCAATGTTCCTCTCCGAAATCCCCGACCCATTACTCAAACAATTGCATACGCCAAGGAAATAACGATCACAAATACCCATCTATGCGTGGGGCAGACTTTCCAGTCTGCCTTAATGAATAAATATCCTTATCCAAATTCTCCGACTCCGGTGCCGCCCACAAACGAGTCTCCGAAGTTTGTGATGAACTTGATCATGTTGTTGATATTGCTTCCTTGTTAGCACCGATGCCTTCAATTAGGTTTTTCGCAAGCTTGACGTAGCTTTTTAGGGTATTGTCCTGGATTTTGGAAGCGCTAGGCGGGGCAGAGCTTTGCCCATGATGAAAGCCTTTACAGAACTCATTAATCTCTTCCAGTTCTTTCAAGTGTGGTTTCATTTGGGCAAGGGGTGATTCTTTTTCTGCATTACGTATCATTTCAATCTGCTCACCTAACCACTTTCCCTTTGGGAATACTCCAGGGATGCGATACCGTAAATAATCTTCCAAAAGTGGACGGATACACTTCGCAATATCAAGCCGTTCTCCAATGGCTCCTTTATCTAAGTACTCAGACAAGACCCACCAGTTTCTCTCATAATCAGTTCTTGATGCTTTCTCGATGTCCCACTCGCCAATCGCGCTTCCATCGGTCGAACGTTTAATCTCCAAACATTTCATTTGGCCGTTCCGATTTTCATCGTGAACACGGTATAAGAAGGCAGGATAATGGGAAAGCAAGACAACCTGTTCCGCCTTGACAGCAAGATCCATAATCCTGTATGCCGTGTGAAGCTCGCGAAAGCAGTCCAAACTACTGATTGGATCGTCAATGACAACAACCGTTTTTGATAGGTCTATATCCTCAAGTGTTGCCAGGAAAAAAGCAAATGCCAGAGTAGTCTTGTCACCAGCGCTCATAGTGTTACAGAAGCTTGCCATACCCTGCGAGCCTGCTAACGGCACGCGAGTTCCGTCCACCTCCAACGCGTACTCTACATTTGGGGTTTTACCAACATAACTTCGCTTCGCTGTAACCACCTTGAATTCAGCACCACATCTTTCTAGAAATTTGTTTATTGCACTTTGATATTTCGATATCAACTCGGTGCTCTTTACGTCCAATGCCTTTTTCGCTTTCTCCTTCTGTGCATCAAGCTTCGCTTTTTCGTCCTTGAATGCTTTGTGTTCTCCAACTAACTTCGTAACAGCAGGCAGATGACGCTTGGCAGTTGCCTCAAGTCTAAGCAGTTCCTGTTTAGCGGATGGTAAGCTATCTTTGGAAGTAGCAGTCTTCAGGGTGTCAATAGCCTTTATACATTTATCTACATGCTCGTTGTACGTAGACACTATTGTCGCACATTCGCTTAGCTTGTTTAATGCAGACTGAAGCGCTTCATCTGGCGCGATTTCAGTAAGTGGAGCATCACGCTTTATAGCTAATAAACCCGCAACAACGTTTCGTGCTTCCTTAACTAACTTCTCAAATGGATCAATGCTAAACTCAGGTTGAGCAACTTCAGACAGGAAGTTCTTCCATCCATCATAGGCAACCCGGTTTTCATCAACGCATTTCCTAATCCCCAAAAGTGACGCATCTGATGTATCACCAGTAAACTTGTCCGTTAATGTTGCGGTACGCCCTGATAAATCCTGGTATTCCGTACTGAAATAACCTTCATACGCCTTAACTAATTCAATACTGGTTAGTTCCTGTCCGCAATACGGACATTCATCATCTGCAACATACTTCCGGCCTTGCTTAATCCATTTTTCACCTTTGGAGTCCATTTTGTGTTGTTTCATATGAGCAATTACCATTTGAAACGTCTTATCAGAAATAGTTTTGACGGATGAGCTTAACAATTGCATTAATTCAGTTTCGGTAGGATAACCAAAAGTAATAGCTTTCGGAATGCTGAGTTTCACAAATTGTCCTTGTTGTTCAATCGCCCCGACCCGTTTTTTCGCCTTTGCGGTTGCTTCCTGTAACCCCTCTATCAAAGGAAGGGCGATGAACTTATCCAAAAGTATACCATCGGGTAAATGCCCTTTGATCTCACCTCCCTTAGCCGTGATTTTGGGAGTAAGTGCATCGATGTTTTTCTGCACCTTATGTGCAGCATCTACTAAGGCGACAGATTCCTCTCCAATCACTACCTCAAAGAGATTCCGGCGATGCTCAGTTCCAATACGCTCCCCGGAGTAAACATTCTTTTCTACAAAGGTAGAGTCGAAGACCCTAAGCTTTTCATAAGCCCTATTCCATTGCCCATTCTTGAAATCATAGCTCTGACCATCCGCACGAAGTGATATTGATGGTTGTTCTTTTGTACCCAGCTTTTTGCGTTCGGCAACCGTTGTCGCTTCAGCTTTTTTTAGCGAACGTAAAAGTGCTGAGATTGTAGATTTCCCATGCCCGTTTTCTCCATAGATTAGGGTCAGCTTCTTAAATGTCAAATCGCCAGACGCAGACCAGTTGGCGAATTTTCCAAGTGCCTTGATTGAGATTAATTTCTCGATCATCCTGTAAAACCTCCTTTTCTGAAATCACCTTTACTCAGAGTCTCGCAGCCCGGAATTTCTTTTTCCGGGTCTTATTCTATACCTTAACCTGATTCCTCAAGCATCATTGCAACACTGGGTATGCCATAAAACTTTAAACGATTCGATATCAACCTCCGGCTTACACCCGTTGCAAATATTCTATGTACGGTATCTCGGTCATTCCCATTCCCAAGGATTCTCAGCCAGGACCCATCAATCGTTTCACACAGTTTCAAACCCACCCGTTCATCCGACGGGAAAGCCTATTTATTATAACAGGAAAATGTTAAGTCATGAGCATCCGCCGGGGAAATTCGGGTTGAAAGATCCCGGCAAAGGATTGCCGGGCTACGTTAGAGAGGATGTCCACTCCCTGACGGTCGTGGCTCGGATTAAGAAGGGAAATAGATGGGTAAAAAGTGGAGGGGTTCCCGGAATCCGAGGAACCCCTCTCGCGGGGGAAAGAATGGTTTGGCGTCAGGAATGGATCGTTGCCCTCGGATCCAGTTCAGTTAATTTGGAAAGGTTAGCGTATCTTATTCTCAGCTTCCACCCTTCCTCTCCAGTGGGTTCCTGACAACAACGGCTCCAGTACGGAGCCGCTGGTCACCCATATAGATTAGATGAGGTTTTTCGCCTTTTCATAGACCTCAAGTCACACTATTGAAAAAAACCTTGGTAAACTCTTATTTACCAAAGCCTTAATCAAAATCAATCAAATTCAATCTGGACGAATGGGATTTTATCTCAACACATCGGTATTCCCCCCCTGAAATCTGCTCCTACCCGCCTTTAACTTCCTTCACTATCTCCATACCCACCGATGTCCCGATCCGCACGGCACCCGCATCCACAAGGGCTTTGACGTCTTCAAGAGTACGAATTCCCCCCGACGCTTTCACCTTGATAAGCCCGTTGCCGACTTCATTCAGCAGCTTAACATCCTCTGCCATCGCTCCCCACTCGCTGTAACCGGTGGATGTCTTCACGAAATCAATTCTCTCTTCGGTAAGCAGTTTGACGGCCATACGTTTCTCGGATTCGTTGAGCAGGCAGCATTCGATGATGCATTTCAGAACCACTTTCTCACCGAATTTGTTCTTGAATTTAAATGCTTCCGCTCGCATCGCGCCGAGTTCATCCTTCAAATAAACGGTATCCGACGATTTAAGTTTGGAGATGTTTATTACAAAATCGACCTCGTCGGCCCCTTCGGTGAGCATCTGGTTAAGCTGGTAGAGCTTCTCGCGACGCGTCTCCCAACCGAACGGGAATCCGACAACTCCGCCGGCAAGTGTCTTCGATTTGGACAGAAGACGCACCATCAGGCTGAGATATATCGGCGGTACGAACAGTGTGTGGAACCCGGTATGGGCGTTACGCTGAATGAAATCCTCGTAGGCGATGTGTCCTGCATCGGGCTTCAGGAGCGTCTGGTCGATCATGTATGCAACGTCAACAGGGCTATCCATCTTTGGTATCATCAATTACCACCTTTATCATCGTTCAACTTCTTCGCGAAGATCGACCGAATACGTCTCTTATCCATCTGGCCAACCTTGAACTGCCATCCGGCAAATCGAACCTTGTCGTCCTTAACGGGGATACGTCCGAGCAGGCCCATAACAAAACCGGCAATGGTCTCATACTCACCGGTAATCTTGATACCGAGTTCTTCTTCAGCCTCTTCGATCTCGAGGCTTCCGCTCAGCAAGTATTTATTCACGCCTATCCTAGTTATGTTCCGCATCATCCTGTCGCTCTCATCGTAGATATCCCCTACAACCTCCTCCAGCAGATCCTCAAGGGTAACCAGGCCCGTTGTCTGGCCATACTCATCAACCACCATTGCAATATGTGAACGGGTGGTCTTCAGTTCATAAAGCAAATCGATAGCCGGTTTGCTCTCTGGTATAAATTCAATATCACGCAGGTGTTTCTCCACCTTGTCGTTGATGTCGCCTTCGAGGTAGATGCCGATGATGTCCTTCGTATGCAGGAATCCCAGCACATCATCTTCATTCTTGGAATAAACCGGGAAGCGGCTGAGGCCATATTCAATATTCAGTTTAACCGCGTCCCGCAGCATGTCCCCCTCGCGGAGATAAACTACATCCACGTTGGGAACCATCAGATCTTCAACCGTCATGTTGCCGGTATCGATCACCTTGCCGATCATCTCCCCCTCACCCTCATCAATGGCGCCCTCTTCCTCGCCGACATCGGCCATTGTTTTGATCTGCATCTCGGTGATGATATCCCCGCCGGACAGCGCATACCCTACATCGAGATTGAACATCTTCGCCGGGAGATAAGTGAATATCCACGCGAGCCAGCCGAATAACCTGGTAAGCAATTTCACTATCGGCCCGATGGTGATCGCGAAATATGTAGGACGCCTCAACGCTAAGGTCTTGGGCGCGATTTGCGCAAAGATAAGGATGATCGCATCCACGATTATCATGGAGAGAATTATCCTGTCGGGAAATATCAGGTAGTGAGAACCGATCGCCGTCACGACAACAATAGCGAGATTTGTACCAATCAGAATTATCCCGAAAAATTGACGAGGGTTATGCTTCAGCCATTCCGCCTTTTCCGCACGTCTGCTACCCCCCTGGACAAGATATCTGAGCTTCACCCTGTCGAGGGCAATGATTGCGCTCTCGCTGAATTCAAAGAACGCCGCCGCAAGAAGGAAGAGCATGAATACCACCCAGAGCAGAATATCCAAGCCAGGTACGGTCATTCCGGACCCTCCCCGCGGACTTCCCCGTCCGTCTTCCAGACCCTGAGCTTGGTGACGCGATTCCCTTCAACTTCAAGCACTTCCAGACGCAGGTTAGCATCATGGGTAACCTGTCCCTGTTTCGGGATGCTGCCCAGACTGGCGAGAATCAGTCCACCAACAGTGTCATAATCTTCGCTCTCCAGTTCGAGATCGAAAAGTTCCTCCAACTCGTGAAGGGCGAGTTTTCCTTCCAGTATATAAGACCCGTCCGGTTGCAGCTCCATAACCGGTTCGTCCGGGTCGTACTCATCCGTGATTTCCCCCACAATTTCCTCAAGCATATCTTCCGTGGTGATAACTCCGGCGGTACCCCCATGCTCATCAACCGCGATGGCCATATATATTTTCCGCATCTGGAATTCTTTGAAGAGTTCACTCACAGGTTTTGTTTCCGGGATAAAATATACGTTATCCATCATTAAATCGCGGATCGTTGTGTCTTCTATCCCACCACGCCCGATGAGCGGCAGGATATCCTTTGCCATCAGTATGCCGACAATATTGTCAATCGTCTGGTCGAACACCGGGATCCGGCTGAACCCCGACGAGACGATAATGCCCATCGCCTCCTTAATATCGGTGTTGATCTCCACCGCCACAACATCGGTGCGCGGGATCATCACTTCCGAAACCTGCCGGTCGCCGAATTCGATTATCGAATGGATCAACTCCTTCTCGTGCTCATCGATGACACCTTCGCTCTCGCCGACGGTGACAATATCGATGATTTCTTCCTCGGTGACCGGGCCGTTCTTCGTTCTCTCGGAGCCTCTGAACGGCAGAAGTAGAACATTTGCTATAAATTCTAAAATGACCGCAAATACCCAGACGATCCTGTAAATTACCACCATGAACGGGGCAAATGTCAGAGAGATCGTTTCGGAATATTTTATGAAAAGTGTCTTGGGAACGATTTCGGCAAATACCACTATAAGGATGAGGAGAACCACTCCTGAAATGGTGACAAATACTCCGGTCGATACACCCATTGTTTGAGCAAGCTGGAAACTCCCCTTGGTCCATAACGCGGTGAGGATTACATTGGCGGTGATGTTACATATAACAAGGACGCTTAGGAGACGTCCCGGCTTGACAAACAGCCTGGAAAGTTTTATGGCACTGCCGTGGCCATTAGCGCATAATTCCCGCAGGCGATAACGTCCGAAGCTGAAGAGAGCGGCTTCAAGGCCTGAAAATAGAAATGAAAGCAGAAACAGCACAAGTATAGCAGGCAGCATCCATCCAGCGATGGCGCCTCCGCTCATGTCATGAGGCACCCCTGTTCCCATAATCAAGGTCCCCGCCGATTTAGCAAACCCGAGTAAGTCACCGGGTGAGGATGGGGGCTCGTCCAAGAAAGCTCACCTGCCCTGTAATACATAAGAAACGGGTTTCGCTACAAGCTTACCCGCCACGATCGACACAAAATTTCGTCCTGGTCAAAATTGCGATGTTTTCCTGAAAGTAATGCAAACACTTTCTATATATCAACCTCAACTTTAAGATTATAACGCTTTATCCAAAATGGTGTCAACGACTCTGTCTTCCAATCGACGCATTTCCCGCCGGGCCGAAACGGCGGAGTGATCGTATCCAATGAGATGCAGCGCCCCATGCACCAGCAATCCGACCATTTCATGCCCCCTGTCTTCCCCACGCATCCGGCATCGACGGTCAAGGGTTTCGAGGGAGATCACGATATCTCCAAGTATGGTGTCCCCATCAGGACCGGGCATTATCTCATCGAACGATTCATACTGGGGGAAGCTGAGCACATCGGTGGTTCGATTCAAACCCCGGTGCTCGTGGTTCAGCCTTCGCATCTCGCCGTCATCCACCAGGTTCAGGCTGATCTCATATGAACCCGGTGCAGCCCCGCCCGTCAACAGTGTCTCAACCAAACATCGTTTCATAATCCGTTTATCAAGAGGTTGTTTCCCGGTGGTGGATTCCGACATGACAAGAAGTTTGACATTAACTCCCTTCATCTTCAGCCTCTTCTTTTCCCCCTTCTCCCCTTTCAATTTCACGTTTCATCTCGGCCTCATCCGGATATGTGATCCTGTGATGATAAGCCGCCACCAGCGAGGAGATTATCGAGGCTTTCATCGTTTCGAGCTGATCCATACTCAAACCGCACTCATTGAACTGCCCGTCGAGCAGGCGTTCTTCAAACAGGCGATCCACCGCCGTCTCGATACGGTGCGGCGTCGGTTCCTCAAGCGCCCTCGCTGAGCTTTCTGAGACATCGCTCATCATAAGTACCGCCGCTTCAGCGGTTTGAGGCTTCGGTCCGGGATAGCGGAAATCATGCTCGTTGACGGGCTCGCCGTTGCTCAACGCGAGGGCTTTACGGAAGAAATACGTGATAAGCGTAGTGCCATGATGCTGCGGAATCAGGTCGATTACTTCCCTTGGAAGCCTTGCCCTTCTTGCAAGGCGTATGCCGTCGCGCACGTGATTCTCGATGATTATCTTCGAAAGGCTTGGTGAATATTTCTTGTGAATGTTCGAACCCTTATACTGGTTTTCCGCGAAAAACTCGGGACGCTGCCCCTTGCCGATATCGTGATAGAGCGCCCCAACCCTGATTAAAAGCGGATTAGCCCCGATCGAACTTCCTGCCAGCTCGGCTATCGAAGCGACCAATATCGAGTGATGGTAAGTCCCCGGCGCATCGATCTGTAATTTCCTGAGCAGGGGATGGTTGAGATTAGCGAATTCACTCAACCTGCTTGCGGTGGGCAGGTTGAACGAAAGATCGAAGAGCATGTTCAGGAAGAACACCCCCGCGACCGGTACTATGCCAACAATCAGGGCAATCCAGAGATTCGGAATACTGAACGCTTCATTACCTTCACCGCCCGAGAAGAGCACAAGTGCGGCAAGCGCGAAATAATCGACAAGGACATTCAGCAATACCAGTAATGCCAAAAGTTTGCGGGAAGGATCCTGCCTGATGATAAGGCAAGTCAGTGACGCCAGCAGGGCCGCGGGGAAGAATACCGCGGGTTCGAAGTAGGCCGCGAACAATCCAGCCCACAGGATGGAATTGAACATCCCAAGATTGTTGGAGAAATACTGGCATACAAGCAGGGCGTTCAGAATAACCGCCACGGCTATGAGATGAACCGCGACGCTTGAATCCTGGAACAGGAATAATCCGATCAACAGCCCGGAAACCCCGGTGATCAGGTTTATCAGCAGGAACAGCCCGGTTGATTTCAGTGATGAAACGACGCCCCACTGAAAACGATTCAGATAGAGCACCATCACGAGGAATACCATCGCCATAAGGAATGTCGCCATCCATGTTGCAACCACCGACCTCTCCGGCTCCCCCTTCTCCGTGATGATACCGAGCGCCTTCCAGATATCGAAATGGGTCTGGGTTATCCGCTCCCCTTCCTTCAAGTATGGTTCCTGCTTCATCACCGAGCCGTAAACCGGTACAACCGCCTTACGCGCGGCTTCCTTAGCCTGCTCCGTGGTGCTCAGATCGAACTGGGCGTTCTCGGTCATATAGGCGGACCCGAGGAACCCGAGAAGCTCGATCTGATCCCCGGAGATATCCTCCTGCAGCAATATCTCCACGAAATGTTCCTTACGAACCTCAAGCTGGTTGGCCATGATCGGCTCACGCATAAGCTCATTCCTGAGGTTCGTATCAAGCAGACCTTTCAGCCTGAAATAATCCGCCCTGTCGATTGTTAAAAGGAGAGATAAATCCGGGCCGGTGTAGATAACATCCCCGGCGGCGGATAGAATATATCTTTCAAGAGTATCAACCGTCCGGTCGATGATATCCGATTCGGTTGGCGCTTCTTCATCCGGTTCGCCGTCTTCCTCGACACGGATTTTCTCCAGCGATTGACGAGCCGTCTCGACTTCCTGGAAAAAATTCCCGAGGCTTTCAAAAATATCCTTGATTCGCTCATTATCAATACGGTATTTATCTTCGACCCCTTCAGCGGCAAGTTCACGGGCGCGTTCGGTGACGATCGTATCGTAATAGCTGATACTGTCGGGAGAGAAGTAGGTCTTTATGCTCTTATCGCCGATGGAATATTGATATTCCCTGGGGAGGAAAGGTATCTGCAATATTATAACGAGAAGTACCCCGTACAGCACCAGCACCATAAGCACGGTTATGAATACGCGGCTGCTCAGGATAAGGCGCAGACGTGCGCCTGTCTTTACGGTTTTCCCCCCTTGTCTTTTTTCAGAAGGCATCATGCGAATTTATCGAATAATGATACCTGATTCGCCTCACATGCTGAAACAAATTAGAATATCATTAATATCCCCCATACCTCCTTTACTCCTCTTAATACAAGTTAATCCGGCTTCGGGTTATTATTCCTCGCGTTCCCGCGGTTTCTGTTTTCTTCCCGTTCGTAAGCGCGGACGATACGTTGCACCAAATGATGCCGGACAATATCCTTTTCGGTAAGTTCGGTAAACCCTATACCCGGAATCCTGTTTAATAACCTGCACGCCTGTATCAATCCACTCTCCTGATCGGCCGGCAAGTCAATCTGGGTAACGTCCCCCGTGATAACCGCCCTCGATTCCGGGCCGAGGCGCGTCAGGAACTTTTTCATCTGTTTTACCGTGGTATTCTGCCCTTCGTCGAGAATAATGAACGATTTATTCAATGTACGGCCCCTCATATACGCCAACGGGGCAATCTCGATAACTTCATCCTCGATCATCTTCCTCGTACGTTCAACCCCCAACATTTCGTAGAGGGCATCGTAGAGAGGTCTGAAATACGGCGCGACCTTATCATACAGATCACCAGGCAGAAAACCTAAGCTCTCCCCGGCTTCGACCGCGGGCCTCGTGAGGATAACACGCTGGGCGCGCCGCAGTTTGAGAAAATGCGCGGCGACGGCGACAGCTAAGTAGGTTTTGCCGGAACCCGCCGGACCGGTGCAGAAGGTCATGGGATATTCGAGGATCGAGCGCAGGTATTTCTCCTGCCCTTTCGTGCGAGGTCTGATTCGCACCTGGTGCGTGTCAAGGCTCAGCTCTTCCTCTTTAGGATGCTCTTTATACTCGGCGGCGAAACCCTGGCTCATCATCAGGCGGACGTCCTCGGAGTTGATTTCGCGGCCTTCCGCGACGACCCCCCGCAACCTGTCGAATATGTTTTCCAGACGTGCGACCTCATCCGGGGAACCATGTATGATGACTTTCGACCCCCTGGCGACCACCGTGGCTTCGGCTGATTCCTGGATGATTCGCAGGAACCTGTCGCCGACACCGAGCACCGCGATCGCTTCGCCGGAATCCTCGAACCGGTAGGCTATCTTTTCAATATCACCATCGTCAGTTACTTCATTGTTGTTATTATCGTTTTTCGTCAAATCTCAATTACTCTCCAGGTCAATATAAACGTCAAATGCCAGGGACGGGCCTTTAGAAATGAAGAACGAAACTTACGAATAGCGCATCACACTTGTTTCTCAATAACTACACTACTGAGGCCTGTCCCGTATTTAACCATATCCTGACTCTTTCAACAGCCTTACCCGCTCGACTTCCGCCATTCTCTTTCCGGGTGGCACCTTTCTGTCTTCAGAAGGGTGGTCTTCATATCTTCACAATCCCTCACTTCAAGAGACCACCCCTTTGCTCGAAGACTCGGAAAGGGGTGCCACAAGGACTGCATACACTTTATTCACATGGCTTGTTGAAAACAGCCGGATTTAAAGCCACGTCATGCACTATTAGCATCTCGTAGGGGCGAGCCGGAGGCTCGCCCTCCGGCTTCAAATACAGCCTTACCGTAGGGTGACCCTCCGGGTCACCCCTACGCAAGCCTTGCCGTATCAGCCAAAGCCATATAATAGCGAAAGTCGAGACCCTTGTCCCGAAACCAGTCCTTAGCCGATTATCAAACCCGCCGCTTTCAATGCCGCGGTATCAGCTTTAAGCACAAAAGGTCCTAACGAAGCCAATTTAAACCCGGCTTCACGGGCAGTCCTGACCTCGTCAACTTCAAATCCCCCTTCCGGTCCGACCAATGCCAGCACCGATAATCCATCATCTATCCTCACTGAAGTCGCAGGCTCCAGTTGTTCTTCAAAGAAGATATATTTTACATCGAATCCGGTTGATTTAATGACATCATCGAAATTTATTATTTCCCGTACAACCGGCACATTCGAGCGTTTGCTGAATCCCGAGTTCTGACGGCATATCTCATTCCAACGCTCCACTCTCTCTCCCGCTCTCTTACCACTCAGTTTGGCGACCGTACGCGAGCAATTGAAGGGTATGAATGTATTCACCCCCATCTGGGTTCCCTTGGCGATGATGTCATCGGATTTCCCACCCTTCAATGGCGAGATAGCCAATGTCAGATCGACCCGTGGACGATTCACAAACTTATGTTCCTCCGCAAGCATTGCCTTGATCTTCCCCACGGTTACTTCAGTGACCCTCCAGCGTTTGTCTGTCCCTGAACCATCGAACGTAACAAACACTTCCCCGACGGAAAGCCTGCGGCTTCGTCCTAAATGACCAAAAGCTTCTCCTGATAGTTCAAGAAGCCTGTCCCCCGTGGTGCGCATATGAATTCGAGGTGTTGTTCCCAGGTTATGCCTCACTCAATCAGCAATCGCTTCCCGCCGATTTTTTCTTCGAGTATTTCGCTGATCAGCTTCACAAGCGGGATAATACGCTCATACTCCATCCTTCGAGGCCCGATTACTCCGATCTTACCGCGTGAATCGCCAATCGTCTGAAAATCGGAGAACACAAGCGCGACCCGTTCGAGTCCCGAGCGTGTGAAGTCGCTTCCGATAAGAGCACGTACCCCTTGTCCGCCCTCAATGGTTTTAAGCAGCGTTAGAAGCCTGCTCTCGTCGTCGAGAAGTTCAAGAACACCACGTATCTGCTCCGGGTTCCCCTCGGCGCCCGCCACGACCCTCTCCCGGCCTTTCACCTGCAGTCTGCCCCCCTCGGCGAAACGCATCTCCCGCAGGAATTCCTCAACCGGGCGACGAATATTCAATATAATGAACTGGTGAGCATCGGCGAGATTGAACGCATCGGCAAGGGAATTCTCATCTATGTCGTAAAGCCGTTTGCCCACAAGCCGGGCGTTGAGGGAACGTTCGAGTGTGGCAAGATCAAGCCCGGTAATCTCAATCGGCAGTTGGACCATTCTCGTATGCGTCGTATCGGTGCCGGTGACGATCACCACCAGCAGTGATGTCGTGCTCAACGGCACCAGGCGTACGATGCCGATTTCGGCCAGGTTCGGCTCGGGTGATACGACGACCGACATAAGGTCGCTGTGTGAGGCCATAACATCGCAAGCCCTGCCGATAAGTATCTTCAGCTCGACGCGTACAGTCTCAAGGGCCTGTCTTATACGCCTCTCCTCGTTACCGGACAGAAATGTGCGGTCCATGATTGTGCGGACATATTCTCGGTATGCCTTATCGGTGGGCAGACGCCCGGCTGATGCATGTGCCTTGCGTAAATACCCGCTCTCCTCGAGACGGCCGAGGTTGTAGCGTAGCGTGGACGCCTTATGTTCGCCGGACATACTATCTGCAAGGGTTGCCGAACCGACGGCATTGCCCGAGCGGATGAAACATCGCACAAGCTCGAAGAGAATCTCCTGTTGTTTGTCACTCAGAATAGTCATCTGTTATCAGCGGAACACGCTATAAACCGCTATAGACCTGACATAGAGGATACATCAGAATGTGATGTAATTCAAGGATATCCGGATAGGGACAGTCCCACTATTTTATTTGACATATTGTTATAATGGGGATATGCCGTTTGGAGATACCCTTCCCCTGGAATTGGTCTCATTCACCGGCCCTCATCCGCCAGCTTTTCGGCCTCATCTATCCGCTCATCATATGGTTGTAAGTTCTTTATAGCATCCTCATCGCGCATATCCCTTGCGACATTGAGCATACTCATCAGCAGTTTACGCGCGTCATTGAAACGTTTCTCCCCGATGAGCTTTTCGATTTCCTCATCGTGGAATTCTTCGGTCGGTTCAGGTATCTCCGGCTCTGGTGCGGGGTCCCATGGGAACCTCAATTCCCTATGCTCTGCCACAGCGGGAGCCCCATTCCTGACATTAACCTGGTCTTTCTCGGTTGTAAGATATGTGAATAACAACAGGCCGAATATATGCAGGAATAACCCGCCGAGGGCCCAGATAATACCGTTCAAGCCGTGCTCATTCGCCTTCCTGTAAAGGTAGTAGATAATGCAAAGATGAACGAAACACCAGAATATCCAAAATACCCAGTAGATGAATGGCATCAATGCTCTCCACCAATAGAATCGGCAGATGCGGGGATTCTGGAAGCACTGGGGTTTAGTGAAAGCCTCACACCCTGAAGGGTGTGCTAACTGCTGCAAGACTCAGGAGGCCGCCGCCAGTGAAATCCAGGATAGTCCGTATAGACACGTGTCACTCTGTTGTGATGGCACGGTCTGTGAGTCTTCGAACTGACCGTGGTTTAAGACCAATTCTCCTTGGCAAATATTTTTTTCAGAAGCTGGGTGCCGCACACTTCA
>CBDVBS010000006.1:0-20255 GCA_965372275.1 uncultured bacterium
CAGTCCCGCGAAGACTTGGGACAGTCCCCGTGTCAAGATTCCTGTTTCATGCGGGCAAGGGTGCCCGCGATCCCAGGGATGGAATGGTTCTGAGACAATTCCCTTATCCGTGTGCCACAACTCCCCCATCCGGGTGCCACCGCTACTACGAGTCTTCGAGGATAGCGGTGTCCTATTATGAGCGCGCATCATCGGTCGCAGAGCGACCTATAGATACGCGCTACCCAAAGAAATACGCGCTACCCGGTCAGGAAAGTATTTTCAACAAGCCAAGAAAATAGCGAAAGTCAGACTGACGTTCGCAGCTCAGCTATTTCATTGTTGGGATTATGTTATGCCTTAAACCTTCGGCGTAAGCGGCGGATGATTTCTTCTTCCTTCGTTTTATCACCGGAGCGAAGCGCATCGACAAGGTCCATCATCACCTCTCGCTTCATCCGGAAGTAAACATACAAGCCCATGAATGCGCCGAATGCAACTAAGAACTGCCAGAAGAATCCGTGCATGAAGAATGACAGGATGAAGCTCAGGATACCCCCTGCAAGCGAACCGGTCTCATACATAATGAACGCCTTCTCCGGTGACGCCGGGATCCCGTCGGCGGTGAGCGGCGTGCCGCAGTCATGGCAATATGCATCGGATGACCCGACCTTCCTGCCGCAGTTGGCGCATGTTATAGACGCTTTGGATGTGTCCATGCCGCAATGGTTGCAATACTTCCCCTCAGCTCCCAGGGTCCTGTGACAGTGAGGACATTCGCGTATCCGCCCAGGTGCCTTCCCCCCATGTTCCTTTTCAACCTTGATTACCTTCACCGGTGAATCTCCCACCCGCCCCGATTCCATA
The DNA here is from genome assembly GCA_965372275.1 of uncultured bacterium. Classification (GTDB taxonomy): domain Bacteria; phylum JAJVIF01; class JAJVIF01; order JAPKYR01; family CAZSPL01; genus CBDVBS01. Next base: position 847 of record CBDVBS010000006.1, read on the forward strand.
CCCCGTTCACCGGTGGATGCAACGGTGACGCATGCCCAATCGGCAACGAATTCGCGGCACTCGTCGCATTCCGAGAGATGCGTTATGACATCCTCGCGCTCGGTTTCGCTCAAGCCTCCGTCGAGGAATGCCGCAAGCACTTCGTCGTTCGGATGTCCTGTTGCATCGTTCATATCAACCAAGACCACACCCCCTTTGATTTTTCCCCCTTTTCTCCGTCAACCATCTCTCCATCTTCCACCCCCGCTAACCGCCTCAGCTTTGCTTTCAGGCGGAAATGCCAGACATCAACGGTAGTTGGCTTAGTGCCGAAAACCGTGGCCACTTCGCCTCTCATAAGACCGTCATAATATATCAACTTCACCAGCAGCCTGTTCCTCGGGCCCAGCTCATCGAGCAAAGCCTCCAGGTCAAGCTTATTGATCGCATCCGTGTCATCTACACCGGCGTCCTCTAATATATAGGCGCCGGATTTGGCCAAAACCTTACGCTTTTGCCGATTTTCTTTGCGAATAAAATCGAGGCAGTCGCGGTGGACTATACGGGAGAGGTATGTCCTGAGCGATGATCGTCCGTGGTATTCCTTCAACACACGGGCATCATCCTCCCACAGGGATGCAAGTGAATCCTGCACGCAGTCGCGGGCATCCTCACCGTTCAGGCCGATCCGCTTCGCAAGGGTTTCCAGGAAGGGGACATCAGAAGCCATCAACGCATCCCAGGATTCGGGATCCTTTGTAATGAGTTTTTCAGCGAGTTTTACATCCTCAGCGAACACCAATTACGTCCACCCTTGTATGCTGATGATATTATTTTTTCCTGTCAATCCCGAGGATTTTCATTTTCTTGTAGAGATGGCTTCTCTCAAGTCCGAGTTCCTCGGCGGTGCGGGAGATATTCCCCCCACACTCCTCGATCTTCTTCTCAATGAGCCTGCGTTCAAAATCGGCGAGTGCGTCCTTGAGTTCTTCGCCCTCGTACTCTTCCAGCAATCCTGTTTTAGTGCCGACCGGATGGAAATCGCCCAATATCGCCTTCGCCTCTTCGGGGGAAATTTCCTCCTCGGTGCCGGTGATAACAAGCCGCTCAACCGCGTTACGCAGCTCACGTATGTTCCCAGGCCACGCATGCCGCGCCCACAATTCTATCGCACCCGGGGTGAAACGTCGAAGCGGACGGTTATTCTCGTAACATAGAATCCTCGCGAAATGCTCGGCAAGCGGTCGTATATCTTCGATGTGGTCACGTAGCGGCGGTACGAAAAGCGGAAACACATTCAACCGATAGTAAAGGTCCGATCTGAATCCCCCGCTCTCGATGAGGGCTTCAAGATTCTGGTTCGTCGCGGCAATGATCCGCACATCAACCTTGATTGTCTGCCTTCCGCCAACCCGTTCGAACTCCTGCTCCTCGATTACGCGCAGGACCTTGGCCTGTGCCGGGAGAGCCATGTCGCCGATTTCATCAAGGAATATAGTCCCGCCGTCGGCGAATTCAAACTTGCCGGGAACCGAAACGATGGCCCCGGTAAACGCGCCTTTCTCATGCCCAAACAATTCGCTCTCTATCAATTCACGAGGTATCGCGGCGCAGTTGACCTTGATAAATTGCGCGCCCGAACGCTCGCTCTGCTTGTGCACCTCTCTCGCAACGACTTCCTTGCCGGTGCCGTTTTCACCGCGTATCAACACACGGGCATTCGTAGGGGCTACCTGCGCGATTTTCGCGCGGACATCGTCCATCGGCCTGCTGCCGCCGATAAGCTGGTAACGTTCGCCAAGTTGTCCTTTCAGGTCGATGTTTTCACGCTGAAGGGATCGGAGTTTGAGCGCGTTCTGCGTGATGATGAGCAGCTTATCGAGGCTCAGTGGTTTTTCGAGGAAATCGAACGCGCCAAGACGTGTGGCCTTCACGGCGGTTTCGATGTTGCCATGCCCGCTCATCATGACCACCGGCAGCATAGGTCTCACCTTCTTTATCCGTCCGAGGACTTCGAGACCGTCAATTCCCGGCAGCCATATATCGAGCAGGATAAGGTCATAGTCGCCGGTCTGTGCTTCGGCCCAGCCTTCGTCGCCATCCGCTGCGGTCGCCACATCGTAACCTTCATCCTGGAGAACATTGCTCAGGGTACGGCGTATATTCTCTTCGTCGTCAATTATCAGTATTCGTTTCCCAGCCACTATCAGGTCCTCTCATTTCGACATGGAACGTAGTCCCGACCCCTTTGCGACTCTCCACCCACAGTCTTCCTCCATGATCATTAATTATGCTCAGCGCGATTGCAAGGCCCAAGCCGGTGCCGCCGCGCTTGGTGGTGAAATATGGATTGAAAACCTGCCGCATCTCGGCATCGGACATACCGGCGCCGTTATCCTCGACGATGAGTTCCATCCTGTTGCGTCGCGGGTAGAAGCGCGTGCCTATTTTTACCTTCCCCCGGCCGTCAATCGCTTCGATGCCATTTTTCACGAGATTTATAAGCACCTGCTTCATCTGTTCGCGATCGAACTTCAGTTTCGGAAGGCGTTTATCGAGTTCCGTGGTGACCTTGATCCCGTCGGTATCGGCGTGCATCCGCGCGACCGATTCGGCGAGTTCGTTCAGGTCGGACTGCTCCATCAGCGGTTTCGGTAATTTCGCGAAGGACGAGAATTCATCCGCCAAACGGCGCAGGCGGTCAACCTCCTCGAGGATGGTCTTGCTATTTTCCCGGAGCCTATCGCCGAAGTCGTCGCTTCCACGCTCGTAGTTTTTCACAAGGCTCTGTATGGATAACTGGATAGGCGAGAGGGGATTTTTTATCTCGTGGGCCAATTTCCTGGCGACTTCACGCCATGCGGCAATTTTTTCCGCATGAAGGAGTTTGCGTGTGTTCTCATCGAGATCACGGGCCATGCGGTTGAAACCTTCGACGAGGGTCTCGATCTCATCACCGCTGCGTACCCTGATCTCTCCCTCGAGTTTGCCCTTGCTGAGATCGTCAACCGCCTTTGTCAAGCGCCTTACGGGTATGGTGATGGTTCGCGCGATAAACGCCGCGATGACAATCAATACAACAAGCATGACAAGCCCCGCGCCGTAGATATCCCGCTTCAAACGAGCGGCCGTATGGATGAAGACGGCACGCGGTACATACAACCTCAACTTCAATCCTGAATCCCCGACGACTTCGGAGAGAGAGACCTCACCCATGGCATATTCGGTGCTCGAATAGGGTCCTTCGACATCAGAACTTGCGAGTACGATATTGTCATCGTCCGCGAGTATCTCGATTGGCGATGATGAAATCTTGGAGAGTTTCTCTACAAACGGTTGGTCCAATTCCCATCCCATCCATATTGCGCCAACGATCTCACCCTTGTATTTTACCGGGGCAAAATTCTCGCTGAGGATGACATCCTCTCCCTTCAGGTTTAAATATCGAAGGGACCGCACATCCTGGCCCTCGAGAGCCCTCCGCACCATCTGCTCGGTGGCATCGCCGTAAATGTCGGGGGGTTGATTATATTCCCGCTCGTCACTACCATTCGCCGCGATCCAGCCATCGGTTTTGAAGAAGATGAGCACATCGAAATCACCGACCTCCTTGGCATAGACGGCCTCGTTGACAAGATCACGCTGATTCGTGGATATCCCCTGCTTCAGTTGTTCCAGACCGCTATAGAATCTGCCGACCCTCGCGAGTCCCTGCAGTTGAGCTTCACCGCGTTCGATGAGATCTTTCACCTCGTTCTCGACACCCTGGCGTACGCCTTCGATCCGGGAAGCAAGTATTTCATCGAGACTGTTCTCGATACCCTCGGTAGCGGCGCGCAGGTAGAAGTAGCTCGATAAACCAAGCGCAATAAGGAAAGGGACGAGTATTTTCAGGAATATTCCTACACGCATTTTCTTTGCAGACAACCTATCATAATGGTTTCAAACTCAGGCGGCAGAAATCTATCTCACCCCAAAGGCCCAATGACGGCGTAAGGTATTTCTCGCCGGACACCACAAGCCGCTGGGGACGAAGGATAGGCAGGTAGCAATCCTTCGCGGAACCACCGTACGCTGCCACCGATTTGAGTTCATTCCCGCCGAATCCCCATGCCTTCGCGAGATCAACAACCGATCGAGGTGAAGGCTCCGAGATCGTCGATAAGGGTACCGGTATCAGCAGCATGCCCGTGTTAATTTTCGTATTGGGATTCCCAAGCTCCGGGACTTCGACCGGTGTTACTTCAATTCCCAGCGGCTTGAGATTGAGTGCGATCTGTTCGGCAATAAGCGAAGCCCGTCCATCGCCCCCCGGAAACGCTAATTGCAGCGGGTAAAGACCAAGATCACCGTAATCTGCCAGCGAGGTCATTGCCATCTCGACAAGATCGCGGTAGTCCATGCCAAGAGCTTCCGAGGGTACTTTATATGTATTTAATGCCGCGCCACCCAATGCGACATAAGCCAGCCCGTTATGATCGATCGCCAGCCGTATTGAATGCCGCACCGATTCTTCCTGCAGAGGGGGTACGGCCGGATCGAGCAAGAGGATATATTCGAGCATCACGCCGCCTTCAACCAGATTGTTGAAGAGGTTAATGTCGTTTTTATACTGGTTGTAATATGCGGGAGGCGCTTCGAGCAAATCCGCATTGCCAACCGAGAATTCGATATGCGCGGATTCGCCTGACCCTGTATTGATGATGATCGAATCCAGCCACGGCCTGCCGAATAGATATTTTGGACGAGATGTAAGGATGATTCCCTCTGCTCCAGGTGTGTATTCAAAGGGACCGCTCGTAACCGGCGTGATGAAATAGTTCCCTCCCATGGATGCGAATCGATCCTTCGAGATGATCCCGAACGCCGGGTTGGAAAGGGCTACCAGCAAACCGAGGGCATGTTCGGGAGTATCAAGAAAAAAGCTCAGCTCGTTGTCGGAAATCACCATGAGCCCGATGATCTCATGTGCATCACCTTTGATGAAATCATCGATCCCGATGACGGATGAAAAACCGTCCAGCAGATCAGGACGCCCCCTGAGCACCCTTTCGATCGTGAATTTGCAATCGGTGGCGGTTATCTTTGTGCCGTTCGAGAAACCCGCGTCACGGAGTGCGAGACTCAACTCGCTGTTGAACCGGTCAAATCCGAAATCACGGCAGAGGTAAGATTGGGGCATACCGTCGGGACCGAGCTTGAAGAGCGTGATATAACAGGCCACGGCGATATCAATCGCGGCGGGTGAATTGGCGATCATCGGGTCGGAGGATGGTTTTTCATCCATGAGCAGGCACACCGCGCCGCCGCCCATACGAATGAGCGGGGCTGCGATCACCGATGAGATTACACTCACGGCTATTAGAAGAGTCAATATTATCCTTGCCGTTCTCATTGGTTCAGAATCGCCTTCACTCACAATGGTAACCCACAAAACGGATTTCGTAAGCTACTCAGAATATTATTTTTCTTTCCAGGCCGAACGCGGTCAATATAACCGGTTCATCAACCCCGTCGCCATTGATATCACCAAACGCCAGGTCGAGGATATGTCCCTCGAATGTCGGTGAAACCCCGATGAAGTGGGTTACATCATTTTCAAACTCATAGAACTCCAGTCTGTCGATCCCAACATCCCTGCTCGTGGTAATGAATTCGTCGATACCGTCATTATCGATATCGTGTCCCCATAATCCCGCGCCGAAAATCATATCCTGTGTTGTCCACTCACCGTTGACATTCAACCACAATAGCGATTTCGAATCGATTATCGCTGTTGCCGTTTCCCTCTCACCTGTGAAATTACCGGTTGCACAGAAAGAGAACGTAACCGGGAAAGTGTAAGGAACGATCTCGTCATCATAAATCGCATTTACGCCTTCGACGTTAAACCGGTGATACCCATTCGCGGCATCCGCCATTATCAGGCCAACGCCCCCCGGGATATCAGCGACTGGAACCTGTATTGTATCCGGCATGTCGGTGAATGAACCGGCCTCCAGCGTGGATATCGCCGTGGAGGAATGACCGGGTCCCCTGATGAAAAACCGCCATCCTCTCTGTGTGCTGAATGCACCCAGGTAACCCATATCACCGCGACGTGATTCGGCGTTCCTTGGCTGGATGAATTTGTGGATGTAGACAGGTTCGAGATATGGGCCGTTGTACCGGTAGATGAACAGCAATTCATCGGTACCGACAACTATCTCATCCGTACCGTCCCCGTTGATGTCGGCACATTCAACGGCATAGGCATCCGCCGGCAGGTACCCTTCACGTGCATACCAGTCGGGATATGAATCATCGGTAATCCAGCTCGTCCCAATCCGGATCCAATCCCCCTGGTAGGTTATGCATCCTTCGATCATGCTTCCATCCGGTTTAACGATCGTGTAATATCCAACCAGTTGCCACATCAATCCTTCGCTGAATTGAAGTTCGCAGACATATGTCCACCCTGCCCGGATCGCTCCCTCTTCAATCTTGTAACGCCAACTGCTGTTACCCACCGATGATGTCTTCCAGCCGCACAGAGATTCAATCATGTCAGCCAGGCCGAGAAAAATGTGTGCGTCTATTTCGCCGACGGATTGCGGGAGATTGATCCGCAGGTTGGTTTCATCCTGGATATACTCAGCACCATAAAGCAGATCGGGCACCGCTCCACTGACAATAAGCGCGTGAGAGAAGTCGGTTTCCACCCGGTCCACCTGCACATAAGTCAGTTCATGTGTTGCAGGATCGGTTATTTCAAAACGCATCCCCGTCTTCACTCCATGGATCGATCCGACATTGAGGAAAACTCCCCTGTCATCAATGGACAGAACATGCCCGGATATTTCCGGCTGGATGACCCCCAGTGCTCCGGATATCTCGGACGCCAGATCAGCGAAAAAAACATAGTCGCCGGGGAAAGGGACTTCCACACCCGGAGAGGATGCACCCGATGGAAAGGAGAAGACAAGCACTGACAGAACACATGCAATCGATCCGGCATTGCGTAATGCGCGTGGAATAAATATGGTCAATCCTCTTTGCGCCTGTTTACTCATAACTAACGTTTATCCGATGACCTCTTGGCCAAAGCACCAAAACATTGTAATATACTTAGAGACTCTAACATAATGAGAATATCCTACGGTTATCGGTGTTTTGGTAATTTAGCCCCTAAACTGTTCTTGTTAATTTTTAACGGGTTTCGGGAATAAATACCCAAAACACCATTCTCATTGTGTTAGAGATACTTAATAGGTATTTGGGACAAAATGTCCCTGCTAATAAAGATATTAAGTATGTATTTCAATATTGGCCGCGGTCTCAAATATAGGCCGTCGGAAGGCAATCGACATTTCAGATGATGTTAGCACCCGGGGAGTCGCCGTATAAGTGTTAAGGGAAGATGTTTTCTATAACAACGTTAAATATTATGCTAAAATGAAGATATACTGGTTGGGGTTTTGGCATTTAGAACCGATATAGGTGGTGCACTATGTACGACCCCCTGATGCCGGACATAAGCGGCTCGGAGGAGTCTATTCCATGCTTCGTATCCCACTCCTACCTTGAGGAAAAGTTTGACAACCCCTTGGAAGCGATTGGCCGGGTGGTCGTGGGCAAGTTCAATTTAGCCATGGTCACCTCCTCAACGTTCAGGGGTCAGGACGACGCCCGCGATAAGATCGTACAATCGATCCGTGATGCAGCCCTCGTCATAGTGGTTCTCGATGACCTTAAGCCGAATGTGACTTTCGAATACGGTATTGCATCCGCATCCGACAAGGTCACAATTCTCATCAAGGAGGAACGCGCCGAAGTTGATATAAGCCAGTTCTTCCCCGAGAGCCGCGACGATGACAGCCAGGCGCGCGCGATGCAGGGTTTCGGTCCCGGCACCGATTTCTTCCTGACTTACAAAGCGGGTGAGGATGACAGGCTCGTGGCAAAGCTCACGCGGGAAATCATCCTGAACAGGGAGAGGATTTCTGAGGCCATCCGTCGCCTGAACAAAGCGATACCCCTGACTCTCTACCTCCAGTTCCTCAGCTATCTCGACGGCTACGAAAAGAAAGCGATCCTCAATGAAGCGCTTTCGATGTACCCGGAGAACGACGAGTTGTGGCAGATATCCGGTAACATCAAGATCCAGGAACGCGACTTCGACGGGGCTTACGAAGACTACGACAAGGCGATCGATATCAACCCGGATAATCCCCAGCTTTATCTCAACCGGGGGGCTATTTTCTTCGATACCGGGGAATTCGGCAGGGCGATAGAAGACATGTCCCGGGTTATCGACCTGAAACCTAACCAGCCCGACGCGCATTTCAACAAGGGCACAATCCTGATGTTCACCGATAATTACGAAGAGGCGTTCGAGGAGTACGAACGCGCGGTTGACCTGAAACCCGATTTCACGATGGCCCTCAACAACATGGCCAACCTGATGAATCGCATGGGAAAGTATGACAGGGCAATCGAGTATATCGACCGCTGCATCAGGTACGACCCGGATTATCCGTTCCCATACCTGAATCTCGCAATAAGCTATGCCAACAAACGCCGCGACAGACGTGAGATACTCAAGCTGCTTCGTAAGGCCGAAGCACTGTGCAGAAAGAATGTTGAGATCGACAGGGATGCGAGGAAGTCGTCATACTGCCTGTTCTGTATATATTCGATTGTAGGATTAAGAGACCTGGCAATAAAATATTTGAAAATATGTGCCGAGTACGGTATGCCGCTAAGGAGCTGGCAGGTTATAGAACGGATCGATAACACGCGCCTGAAAAACGATCCCGAAGTCCGTGATATAGTAATGGCGACTCATTAGTAGTATTTGGACAGGATTACCGTTAATCCCCCGGTTTGGGGGTTTTTTTTTGAACCATTACGTATGCACATCGGTCATTATTTTGCGGGCGTTATAATACTGTGCGAAATATATGGATGATGATTTCAAAATTGAGCTGAAGAATGCAATCCTCATGGCAATTATTGTGTCTGTATTCGCGTTGATCGTGAATGCCGTCCGTACTCCCATCCTGGACTCCCTCGTTAAATCCGGGAAGATCCATATCACCACGCGTAATAAGTATATGGGGGCTAACCTCATTGACGACTGGTCTCACGGAGGCTATTCGGATGATACGAAGCCCGTCAGTGAAACCAATGGCGACCGGCCCGACGGCGTACCCGTTGAACCGATAATGCGCTGGATTGAATTCAACGAAGTTCGGCATATACATGAATCAAGGGACGCCGTATTTTTCGATGCACGGACTCCCGGCGAATATGAGGCGGGGCATATACCAGGGGCAAAGCCATGGCCGCCTGACGATTTCTTAGCATACCTTGAGGTTTACGAGACTCAAGTGCCGTACGATACTCCAATCGTGGTCTATTGCGACAACATTGACTGCGACCAGTCGCGCCTTCTCGCGCAGGATTTGAAAGCATCGGGTTACCTGTTGATCCATATTTTTTCTGGCGGTTACGAAGAATGGACCGTTATGGGGCAGCCTTCGGAAACAGGGGCGGGTGATCCTTGAGCGATGAGATGAGACATAACCCGGTGGAAAAAGGTGCATCCCAAACGGCCTTGCGAATGTATTTATATCATGGCTTTCGGATAATCCTCGGGCTGATTTTTGTGCTCGCTTCGTACCAGAAAATATTTATGCCCTGGGAGTTCGGACGTGCGGTGCTGGCGTATGAATTGCTCCCCGTCTATCTCGTCAGCCCGCTGGTCATCATCATGCCCTGGGTTGAGATGGTTACCGGAGTGCTCCTCATCATCAATTGGAAGATTCGTCCGTCGGCTATTCTTATCGCGTTGATGAATCTCATATTCATTATCGCAATCATCTCGGCAATGGTGAGGGGAATGGAGATCGACTGCGGCTGCTCCATCAATATCGGGCCGCTCGAATTTCTCCTCGGAACACAAGCCGACGGGTTGGCCCTTGTGAGAGATTTTATTTTCGTAGGGATGACAGCGTCCATTTATTTGAATTCTAAGCGCAGATAATCACAGGGGGCAAAAACTAGGCTATAGCTTGACGAGAATGGCCACTAACACGAGCCCGATGTACGTAACAATCACCCCACACGTGTACCACGGGCCCCAGAGGATAAACCTACCGGGCGCATTAATTGTAATGCCTTTAACGTAAAATCCCTCTTTATAGAAGCCCAGCACTGACATTACATTCTTTAAGGTTGCTACTGCCTCTTTACGACGTATGGTGTTGTTTCGAAGTAGCACCACACCAAAGAACGCCAGCGCACCATCGAGTATAAGAATACCAATTAGTGGTAGCCAATCTGTTATAGGATCAGAAGCAAGCCAACCACCCAGAACAAGCTGGAGTGTCATCAAGCCGCTAAAAATGCGAAGGTCAAGGTCTGTCATTTTACGTAGCAACTCAACATGGTCTTCGTACCTCATGTGAAGTGCTTCGAATTTTTGTTGGTCGCTTAGTTTAAGCGGTTCATAGCTATTAGGATTCATAACTTCGGTCACGCTAGTTTCCTCCTTGTTCAAGCGCCTGTCAGGGGCCTTAAAGGAATTGTCTTGATTTGCTTGATGGCCTTCCGTCTTATTCCTAAGTCCTCTAACAAGCGAAGCGAAACTTAGAATAGCATGGACCGGAATGATCAGGTCACACAGGTTGATACCTTTATGAGATGTCAATATCAATGCATATACTGGCGTTGCTAGAGCAACAGAGAGGACCGCGTCTTTAATCGAATATGTCCACTTCGTCAATTTAGGACATACCAATGCCTCTAATGATGGGTTTGGAAAATCCTCTGGATTGGAAATGGCAAGTTGATTAAGCACGAACCATCTGTCTGCTATTTGCTGGAGCTTTTTACGCCGCACCCAGAAAAGAGATGTGAGGATGACGAGAATTCCCACAGATACCCAAAACGTAGCTTGATGTTCCACGAAACTCGTTGAATTCTCGTTTTGGAGGAGACCGAAGCCCAGCACACCCATGACCGCTATAGCGAAATTTAGCAGGCTGTCACGTTGCTTCTTCTCCGTATCAATCTCCTGACGGGTTTGAAGAAAATATTGTCGTAAAGAATCATTCATTTTCCAGACAATGAATCAAATTTACGCTTAATCTTCTGCAGTCCATGCTAATACGGTACACCATCGGGCCTAACTTCGTAATTCAGTGATATTCGCCCATCCTCGTAATTATATACAATCCTCCCGACAGGACTTGTCTCTAGGTCGATGTCTTTAAGGAGAACATCTAAATCCATGAAGCCTTTCTGGAATATTTCTGTAATAGCTGCCTCAGAAGGATTCGTTAGTAGTAGGTTAACCTCAAGATCTAAATCATTGTAAACGACACCAAAACAGAATTGGAGTACTTGCTCTCTTTGCTTCTTTTTATTGAAGTATTCGATTAATGCATTTTTAAGCTGCAAGTATAACTCCTCACCAATTTTGTTTAAAAAACCAGTAGCAATCGTACCAAGCACGAAAGTGCCAGCGGTTATTATCAATAGCGACACCGGTTCAAGAGCTTTCTTATTATATTCAGTTACTTCTGCGTGGTTGATATCTTGAAGCGTTTTTAAGAGGATTTGGCCGTCTTCGTTAAGATGCGATTTATCATATTCAACCGAAATTGTCCTTATTTCTCTCACTCTTGTTACGATTTTTCGGCCATCCCCAATCAGGGATTCGGGTAAGTCACCATCTTCGAAAATCTCAGAAATACCTTCTAATCCATATTCCCCATCAGGTAAAGGGACAACCTTTGCTTCAATTAGCCTTCCAAGCGGTGGTTTACGAGGATCGTGGTTATCCATCACTGTGATATACGATTTACTACTTTGATCTGCTGCTAACTCTAATGCCTCCCGTGTAACAGTTTCTAAATGCCTATCTATATGGGTTGTGGATAGAATGCCTCGATCTAAACGCATATCGCCCTCCAGTAAAGTTCTTTTCGATTATCTTGAGTCTTAATCCCCTAAATCTGTAATGTCCTTCCATCAACTTTATATAATACCACATCCCTCCCCCCGATTTTTCAATCTCTTCCCTGTAGTCGATGACAAATCTCGTAATCCTGAATCCCATTTTCCGGGATCCCGGCAACGCTCCGGTAGTTTGCAGGTAAGAGAAACATTATGCGGTCGCGATGCCGGGCTACAATACTTGGTAGTTTGATTTTTACTTAGGAGGAAAGTGAATGTTGGATGAGCCGCAGCGTTTGCATTTCCAGCGTCCCGATTCAACCACCACTTCTTCAGTGGGCACCCCGCATCCGTGGCATACATACGGCAGCCTGATGGATTCTTCCTTCGATACATCCCGCTCGGCACGTATAATGAAATTGCCTTTGCGTGTCGGATTGATCCCCAATGCGCGGCAGACCCCCAGGAATGGGAACCGCAGCTTGACGGGCATCCATGTGAAACCGCCGGGATATTTCATGAGCACCGCGATCTTGAAGCCGTGTTGGGCAAGCAGTGCGCGAATTGATTCAGCCGTAAAAAGCTGGTTATGCGCGCCCGGTAGCGGACGGGTGAACGCGGCGGGATGAGTCAGCTTGTAAGCAAGACGAAAAAGCCTGTCCTCAAACGCGGTGCAGTCGGGAATGGAGAAATAGAAAACGCCATCCGGTTTCAGGACACGATTTATCTCGCTAAGAACTTTCTCAGGATGCACGGTGTGTTCGAGGACGAAGTTGAGCACCACGAGATCGAATTTATCATCCTCAAATGGAAGCTCCTCCATTGATGCGGTGACACGTTCAACATTCGTTGGGTCATCCGCTCTTTCGAACGGCTGCACATCGAGCGCGACTATTCTGCACCCGGGATAGTCAGCATAAGAAAAGCTGCCTTTCCCTGCGCCTCCATCGAGGATGGAGATGCCGGCGCCGAGTTCGTCGATGATGTTCTCTATTGTCGGAAGTCTCACGGACATCGGGGAAATTATAGCAGGAAGAGCGGAAACCCACGAAATGGGATTCGTGGGTTACATTTATTTCTTCATCATTATTTCTTTTTATCCGAGCCACGACCGTCAGGGAGTGGACATTCTTATAACACTGACAAACTCGAAGACTCGCTTGTCAGTGCCACCCGAAAGTTGTAGCGCAGGCGTCCCGCCTGCATAATAGACTGTCCGGGGATCAGACCTCGTTATACAACTCAAGCCACTCGCAAGGGATGTCGAACTTCTCCTGCACCTTTGCCATCACGGCTTTCACGCCGAGACGTTCGGTGCAATAGTGACCGCCCCCTATGAAATTGATGCGGGCTTCGCGCATAACTTCGCGCGTATCCTCCCTCGGTTCACCGGTGATGTAAAGCTCAACACCATCCTCCATCAACTCCCGTATCATCTCCCCTTTCGGTGCGCCTCCGCCGGATACCACGGCAACCTTCGTGAGGGGTGACGGCCCGACGGGATAAGCGGTTACATCACGCTCGAACAACTTCATCGTGGCCTTCACGATATCGTCCATATGCATCGGCTCAGCGAGTACGCCATGCCATCCCCAGCCGTCGTAGCACTGTTTCGTCACACGTCCGCCGAGGGCTTTTATAATCAACGCCGCGTGACCGATTTCCGGATTGGAATCGAGAAGGAAGTGATAACCGAAAAGGGAGATCTCCCTATCGAGAAGAAATTTCAGACGTCCGAGGAATACATCATCGAAATGCGAACCCGGAGGCGGTGGTACGCCGTGATGCACGATGAGCACATCGCATCCCTTGCCGTGTGCCATTTTGAAAAGATCGAGTGATGCGGATACCCCGAAACCGATCCGACGTATATCCGGTCGTCCCGGCACCTGCAGTCCATTGGCCTGGTTGTCAATCGACGGATGTACTTCCGCTAAAAGGTCAAAGAGATAAGTTCTTAAATCATCAAGTTTGATCATAGGTATCACCTTTATTTATTACACTTATTGAACGACTCATGTTTTCGTAAATTGTTGCATTGATGTACGGATTGGGCAAGGACATAAAACGCATACTGAAGTATGCGGCACCCGTCATGTCGCATTCTCATCCGAGCCACGACCGTAAGGGAGTGGACATGTATCGGCCTTGTCAATAAAGTCACCAATGGGTAGCGCGTATCTATAGTGAGCGAAAAGCGAACGATGATGCGCGCTCGTAGCAAAACACCGCTGTCCTCGAAGACTCGGATAGCGGTGGCACACGGTATTCCAGCACCCGATGAATTGTCGGGTATCGCAGGTCTCTGACCTGCGAACGCGCACCAGTTGCTCACAGAAGTTTCGGCAACAAGTTACCGAAACACCAACGCGCACCAGTTGCTCACAGAGGTTTCGGCAACAAGTTACCGAAACACCGGAAGTTTATTGTCCGAGCCGCGACCGTGGGGGAGCAACTCCTAATGCACATATTTTATATCGTCAGAAATTAAACGACAGCACCATCGAGCGGGTGATGAGGTACCAGCCGTCCACGAGTATGAAGAGCAGTATCTTAAACGGCAGACTGATGATAATAGGTGGCAGCATCAGCATACCCATGCTCATCAATGTCGATGCCACAACCATATCTATTATAAGGAACGGGATATATATCACGAATCCCATCTGGAATGCGGTTTTAAGTTCGCTGATTATAAACGCCGGGATAAGTACCCACGTGGGAACATCGTCCATCGCAACCGGTTTATCCATCCCGGAAATATCGACGAACAATGCAAGATCCTTTTTGCGTGTCTGTTTGAACAGGAAATCCCTGAGAGGAGCTTCGGCTTTTTTCAGACCCTCCTGGAATGTAATATCACCGGCCATATAGGGCTGAAGCGCCTGGTCATTGATGTCGCCAAGCACCGGGGCCATTATGAAGAATGTCAGGAACAACGCGAGGCCGATCAGCACCTGGTTCGGCGGCATCTGCTGGGTGCCGAGGGCGGAACGGGTCAGGGACAATACTATGATGATCCTCGTGAACGAGGTCATCATGACAAGGATGCTCGGCGCGAGCGTCAGAAGGGTCAGAAGAAGGATAACCTGTAGTCCGATGGAGACATCTTCGGGATTCGAAGCGTCGCCAACTCCGATCTCAATTGTGGGCACCGGGATCGCCTGGGCATATGCAATCCCCGTACATACGATGGGCAGGATAATGTAGGCAATCAGGATGATGCCTAACAATTTACGGTTCTTCTTGACGAATTTTCGTATTTTCCTCAATCTCATTGTTCAGAGAAAACCTTGTCCCATCCGGGACCCAAAGTATATACAGCTAACAGTGTTGGCGGGAAGGCATCCTGTTTCTGCTCAAGCAAACCGGTTAATTTTCTTACACGATCGACATCCGATGCGGAAGCCTCCTTCGCCAACTTACCTTTTATCAAGCCGCGGAGGAAATCGGCATGCTCGGATGTCCATCTCTCAATCTCGGCAACCATGTGCGCGACAAACTTGTCTGCCCTGCGCACACCCTGCTTCGCCTGTTCAAGGTCGGTCTTGTATCGCGTGATTTCCTGTCCGCCGATTCCAAGCTGACCGACGCTGACCTGGTCGATGATCTCATCCAGACCAGGGGCATCCTCCTCGGTTGAATGTAGCACAAGCGCGATCTCATCTGCATAGAATTCCCGCACAATGCTCTCGGCGTTGCTCATCAGGAGCCCCGTGATTTTGTCGTCGGTGATTTCCTTCATCGCTTAACCTCTCAACCTGTTGCCGTGTTTTACGCAATACAGTGCGACAAGAAGGGATGGCGGGCCGTCATTCCCGACAATGATTTCATCGGCGAGATTCAGAACGATATCCGACCTGGCACGCCCGACACCGCTTCCGACCTTGTCGGAAAGAAGTTCCTTGAGATATTCGACGTGCTCCTTAACATATTCCTCGATCGCATCTTCCTGCTGGTTGAGGAAATCATCCGCGACCGGCTTAAATGCCAATACCTTCTCGATCTCCGCTTTTCGCGCATGAACATCCTGCGTGAGGTCGGCATCGGGGAGCAGACTGGGACCGCCTTCGCAATCGAGTTCCAGAGTATCGCCTACGAAATCCTTCCAGAGCTGATTGATTTCATCCGAGAAATATTCCTTCACGGCTGCACGGAATTTGCCCTTAAGCCATTTCGCAACATTTTCGCTCGTGGGTTCCAGAGTGATTCCATCCTTTCCCATAATTATTTTATTTATTTATGCAGCGATGCGCGTCCCGGCCAAATCATTCTTTCTCATCCGGGGACGTCTTCATCGCCTTGATCTTCAGTTTCAAATCATCCAGCGTCGTGTTGAATTTTTTCTGCTTCTCCTCGAAGCCGGATTCATCCTTGCGTGAGAGGATCGTATCAAACGCTTTTTTGAACGGGTGATATTTTGTCGGGTTCTTTGCGTCGAGTGCGTCGAGCATCTCACTGACAAGCTCGGGATCGGTGATTTCGCTCAGAAGATTCATTCCGCCCTCTGCGATACCGATCACCAGCAGCCTGTCCACCAGCTTGACTATCTGCACGCTCTTCGTGGGCGCAATGGGCAGAGTAGCCACTATGCGGAATTCCTCGACACCCCTGCCGAGCACCGCTCCGCGCATGAGGGGTCGAACGACGAAACGGAATATCACCCAGAAGATGACGAGTACCAGTGCAAGTGTAACGAGGATGTTCCAGACCCCCACTGACGGCAGGTTTTCCTCGCGTCCGGCGACCGCATCCTCCCAGAACGTAACGTCCGGTGCGAAGGTCTCCTCGCTTTCAACTGTGGGAGTCACCGGGACGGGCTCAACCGCGCTGTCTTCCGAACCCGGAGTATCAGGTGGGGGTTGGGCATGAGCCGGGTAAACGTGAGCCATGAAGGACAACACGAATATCGCGAACATCAGAATTCCGGTTCCCCGAAGAATATCCATCCAACGTACCATTTCGATGCCTATATATTAGCGCAACCGCTATAACCCGGCAAGGATAGAATATGAATAGGGTGATGTTCGGAAGGTTATCAGGATGGTCGGTGGGGTTGTTGAAAATGTCAGAACATGGCGGAATACGGGACAGGCCTCAGTAGTGTAAGCGTTGGGCAAAAGGTATAATGCGCTGTACGTAAGTGACATTCTCCATTTCCAAAGGCCCGTCCCTGTTCCCATGTTTTTTCAACAGCCCCCCGGCTACTTCAATTTTTCCAATCGCTCCTGGGGTGAAACAACGCTTGAGATACGTACACCGAAGTTCTCATCGATAACCACGACCTCGCCATAGGCGAACAGCTTGCCGTTCACCATAAGATCCACAGGTTCACCGGCAAGTTTTTCGAGTTCGAGAAGACTTCCCGGAACCATATCGAGGACGTCCTTTATGGACAGGCGTTTGCGACCGAGTTCAACGCTTACGGTCAATTCAACATCAAGCAGCAACTCTATCTGGGAAGATTCACCCATCTTTGCGGAAGCGTCGAATTGCTGGAACACGGCCTTATCAACCGGGACTTCCTGCTCGGACACGGCGGATCCTATCGGTGCATCGTCATCAGCAGGATCCGGCGGCGGTGAAACATCCGCCGCAGTGAAATCCGGATGCATTGCCACCAATCTCTTCATCGGCTCTTCGGGTATGAGCAACAGGTATTCACCTGATGTCTCTCCGATATTGACCGAGAATCTGCCGAGGTTAATATTGCCCTCCGAGTAACCTTCCATGCCTGCAATCGCGGCGGCAATATCATCAGCAATCAGTTCCGGGTCTCCCGCAGTTTTAATCTCGGACCCCATCGTTTCACTAAGACCGGTGGTCCATGCGCCCATCAGGTTGGCTGCAGCTTCCTTCAGAGCCCCCTGGTGAGCTTCCTCCAGGTCTTCAGGGGGATCCTGTCCCATTATTTTACCCGCGATCAATGCAGCAGTTTTCTTCGCGATCAGGTGGATTGTTTTAGCAGTTCCGTCAAAATCGAGATCAG
Organism: uncultured bacterium; assembly: GCA_965372275.1. GTDB lineage: Bacteria > JAJVIF01 > JAJVIF01 > JAPKYR01 > CAZSPL01 > CBDVBS01. The sequence goes on from CBDVBS010000006.1 coordinate 18,758, forward strand.
CTGAAAATACGAACCAGTCACCGGCAACGACATTACCGACCTCACTTGCAGGGGTGATGTCCTCACCGGAGAGTTCGATCTTAACATCCCCGCCGGTGAGAGTCGCGAAGATATTATTCAGGTGAGAAGCGAACTCGGTGAGTATCTTTCCCCGGATGGCTGCCTCGATCTCATCCCTCGGGGCATCGGGAACATCACCTCCACCAGCGTTGGCGTCTTTCGCGATGTTATCGATATCTTCCTGTGAAATTCCCATCTATTCGGTTCCTTCCTCCACGGGTTCCACGGGATTATCAGTTTCATCATCGGCGATTTCAACTTCATACTCCTGTGGCAGAACCCGTGTAATCTGAATAGCGTTGCTCCTTCCGAGCAATCCAACGCGGGCCTTGAATTTTGGCCTGTTAATCCCCCCGACATATATATCTATCTCATTACCCGCAACCGTCGGCAGGGGGATGACATGACCCGCTTTAAGTTCGAGCAGCTTCTCAATCTTGAAGTTGCTTCGGCCAAGCTCAGCGATGACATCAACATCAACCTTCTCGACAGTACCTTTAACCGCCTTCCTGAGAAGTTCTTCATCCTCTCCGGAAACGCGCGTGAGCATGAAATCAGTCGTTAATGAATTCAGTATCGGTTCAATGACGACAAATGGAAAACAGATACCGATCATCCCGGAGTTCTCACCAACGACCATTTCGATTGACGTCAGCAGCACCATGTCCTGCGGTGGTACCACCTGGACGAACTGGGGATTATTCTCAAGGTCGTCGAGCACCGGGCTGGTTTCCACGACGCTTGACATGGCTATTTTCAGGTTGCGAAGGCCATCGGAGATTATACCCGAGATGAGGACTTCCTCTATCTCCGTCAGCGAACGTATGACCATCGCTCCCGAACCACGATTCCCGAGCAGCCTCTCGATCACGTAGAACGCCGTCGGCGTGGTCATCTCGAAAATCGCGTGACCTTCAAGTGGCGGCATCGAGAAGATACCGATTACCGAGGGATCGGAAATCGACATGAGGAATTCACCGTAGGTCAATTGGTCGATGGACACCACCTGCAGGCTGACCAGGCTTCGCAGCTTGGCGCTGAGAGCTGTCCCGAAAGAACGGCCGAAGTTCTCCATAATCATGTTGATCGTCCGTATCTGGTTCTTGGAGAACTTGTCCGGACGCCGGAAATCGTAGGGTTTGACTACCCGCGCCCCGACATCGACCGGTGTTTTCTCGGCCGGTTCAACGGCTTCTCCCGAACTCACGGCGTTCAGAAGAGCATCGATCTCCTCTTGTGAAAGTATTTCAGCCATACGCAAACATGCCGGATATCCCGGCAAGCCCTATAGATATTATTTCGGCTTCCCGGGCGGATGATGAAGCCGGAAATAAGGGCTAAATCAATAAAATACCAATGCACCGTTATTATACACTTTAAGTCTCTCGACTTTCGACATTTTCCTTCCGTGTGGCACCTTTCTGTCTTGAGGCTGTCT
>CBDVBS010000007.1:0-19866 GCA_965372275.1 uncultured bacterium
AAGTCACCGAAGTGGACATCCTCGGCGGAGCGGTATTCCTTGATCGCGGCGTGGACGTATGTCAGAAATCCCTTCGAACCGGTGGCGTGGTAATTCATATCGAAACGGTCGAGGGCTTCGAATGATTCACGCGGCGTGAGTGTGTATTCATCTTCCTCATCGGTCTCGGCCCATGGTTCGGATGCGAATTCGTATAGCTGCTCCATGGTTATGTCATCGATGCTCTCTACATCGAAGTATTCAGTAAGGAAATCCTCGTCGATTGCTTCCTGAAGGTATGGCGTGAATTCGATCGCGCCGATGAGCGTGAGCAATACAAGTTTCTTAACCGGCTCGGGGAGCATTACCCATTGATCCGCGATATCCGGCCGCATTGGTTTGAAGATATATTCGGTGTCGGTGTTTATGATGACAGCGAAGGCATCATCGATACTTGTGCCATCTTCCAACCAGTCGACGCCCCATGAGTCGGCGGCGGGGACTTCGACATGACGTCCGCCGTATGCATCGAGCAGACGGAATCCCTGGGTGGCGGCATTGGGGAAGTTGACGGGGTTGCTAAGAAGCTGGTCGCCCATGCGTCCGGCGAATTGCGGGGTGCGTGTGATGTCGCGGAAGAGTCCTTCGACACTGCGGAGGATATGTTTCGATCCTTTGAAGTGCGACATGGTGTCTTCGGAATAGCCGAGGGGGCCATCGCCGAAGCCGATGTTTTCGAGCACCTGGTCCCAGATTTCATCGGGGATGACAAGGTCGGCGCGGTTGGGTCCGGCTTTATGCGGATCGGTCTCATCCTGTGTGAACGCGGACTGCCCGGTGAGTCCGAGGAGGAGTATTGCGATTGTGAGCATCAATATTTTTTTCATCAAGCACCTTCGATATAGTGGAAAGTATGGTCATGTTGAAGGCGAATGATAGCATAGCCGGAGGAACAGGATAATTATTTTGTGGGGAAGGTTTTCCAGCCTGCCATTAAGATCGCAGACTGGAAAGTCTGCGCCACACAAGGGATGCGTTAAAAATGTGAGGCATCAAGATGAAAAACGCATAGAAGAATCCCGGCAAAGGATTGCCGGGCTACATGAAGTTAAGAATGACTGGTTGCATTCGATATCCGAAAAAATCTCCCCCCGTTTACGGGGGGATTAAGGGGGGTCTTAAATCCTATCTCACTTCTCCCCGTAACAGTACAACTGAACCGTATCATCCGATGCAAGCCCTATGCAATGAACATACCCATCAACCGCAACTATCGGCGATCCGACAAATCCCCCGCCTTCCTCCTGGGATTCCCATATTGGATTGAGTTCGCTGTCGAGGCAGACAAAAGTTGAATAATACTTGCCTGCTACAAACGTCTCGGCACCGACATAAACCTGTCCGGACGTATCCACCGATGGCGCGCTGATATGATCCTGCATTACACCGAAGGTCTGGAAATTGTGTAAGGCCGCACCATACAGAGCATCCAGGGAATAGCAGACATAATCGCCGCTGCCTGATCCGTATATCACGTCGGAGTCAAATTCCGCGAGGGCATAATCGGTCAGGCTTTTGTAGTTGGAGTAAGTATTCGGCCAGTAATTATCTCCCGCACCCAAATTCCGCGCCTGGATACCGAATTTGTCAAGCTGACTGAAGTCCCACATCGAACTCGGTGCAAATACACCGCCCAGTGCATCATACATCGGTTGCGCAATCGGAACACCGTTCAGTGGGGATGACCAGGCAATATTCCCGTCTGAATAGAGGCAGATGATCTCGGTGTCAGGCCCATTCCGGTTGCTGACAAACACAATATAGACCTGGCTGACAACGGCGGGGAACGGGATCGTGAATTCGCCGGTGCCGGGAATATATTCCCAAATCCCGTAACCATCAGCGTTGCAGGCGTGGATACCGCTTCCGATTGGAATCACGATATTCCCATCCGGCGTGGGAGTTGCACAGGTATTGCCGGGACCGGGGAGCATACCGGGGCAACTCACGGCGTCCCCGTTCTCATCAATGAAATAAAGGAAACCGATTTCGTATCCACCGAGCATACGGTTCACGGGCCATACAATGACATCATCTCCCCGAAGGAATGGCGTGAATGTGCGGGTTGCATTCGTGACCGGGAACGCCCAGAGTTCGTCGCCGTTGATGTCAACCGCGACGAGCTTGTCCGGCAGGCTGACATAAACATTTCCTGAAGCGTCTCCGATTGGGGTGTAGCTGTATTCCTCGCTCCATTCGTAACCAGTGAATTGATGCGTCCATTTCAATTCACCGTCAGCGGGACCGTCGAACGAACTGTTCCCCCGTCCATCGATGCCGCACCGTTCCATAGGCCAACCGTCGGCCAATGTGTCCTGGGTACCGACATGGTAATAAAGCTTCTGATATATCTTCACACCCTGACCGTTCGGACTCTCGGCCCATATCCACATGGAATATTCACCATCCGGTAATCCCATATCATTCCCGATATCTTCGGCGCGCCATGTATCACTCGAAACATCATATGCCAGTTCCGTCAATGAGCCGGTCAAATCAGTTGTATCAGCAGTGACCGATGTAACATCATCCTGCCAGTCCTCGACGAACATAACGATGTCCGTATCAGCATCCGTGTCAACTGCCGGACCGATATATCCCCTCAAACTGTACGGTTCTTTACAATGCCCCGGCCAACTTGCATCGACCGCGTAGGTGAACTGGAAACTTGGCGGTACCGGCATCTTGATGTAGAAAATTTCCGTCTTGGATGCACCGCCATCGAATGGATTATCACCGTCAAACCAGACAAAAGGATTACGGCTGACCGGTCCGCCGTTATCCCACAGGTCGGTGTAACCGTCGCGATTCATGATGTTGTGCGGCGGATCGAGGTCGGACATGAAAATCCCCCGGACATCAAACCCGGTCAGCGGTGTGGGGTTCTTCAATGTCACCGCGACCAGCAGCATCCCGATCGACGGTTTGAATTCGAGTACCCCGAACGATATGCAGTCGTAGCAGGCGGGAGGTTGGAGGAACGGGGTTACATTCGCATGAATCATCCCCGCCCGGTCGGGCAGCGCCTCGATGGATCCGTCGATATCGACATAGCACTTGTAATAGCCCATCAGGAAATGTGTTGCGCCGGCGGCATCACGTGCTTCAATCGGCGTGGATGCAGGTATCGCCGGATCGACGGCGGAGCATCCCGTTGTTATCAGTATTGATATTGCGATGATCCAGGGGAGGAGGGTAGACAAGGCCGAGGCTCTGAACCTGTTCATATGCTGTTACCTCGCGGGATTTTCTACAATTCTACCACAAAGTTTATAAGTGTTTCCCGCGTTTGGATGGCCTCTTCGCCCTCCGTTTCGGGAAGATCAAGGAATGTCTCGATCATTTCCGAGGTCTTCAGGGGAGTTTCGATCTCGACCGGTACGCCGCGACGTTCGAACAGCAGCATACGCCTCGGACGTTTGTACTGCTGATCGAGGTTATAGACATATTCAAAATCGAGCACCTTCACCATTTCATATGCCGACTGGAATTCCCTCGACTCAACAAGCCTGCCGATATGAAGCTGATCGACGAACCGGTTGTCGGCATAATACAGCAGCACGATATCCGCATCGGCTTCAACGAATGCTTGCAGATATTCACCGAAGCTGCGCTTGTAGTGAATGATCCTCGCGGTTTCTTTATCGTTCAGGCCGAGCAGGTCATATGTATGGAACCCGGTATAATACGGCACCTTCCCGCATTGTTCGGTGGCGAGACGCGTTTCCGGTGGATATTCCTCCGCTAACCATTTACCCGTTCTCGCAAGAATATCCCCCGGCGGTTTAAACCATTTGGTCAGGTTTTTGTTGAACTGCGATGGGTCTTTAAAAAGCTCCTGGTAGCGATACGAAAGTGTTGACCGATCCATCGGACTGATCTGGTCGATATCACGCCATGCAGGTGACCGGTGATAAACCGACGAAACGAAGATCGCGAGTAATGCAAGAACGAATACGAATACCTTCGCGAATGTGACATTGCCGGATGCCCTGACTCCTTCCCATATCTGCCACAATCCCGCCGCGCACATAATGAACAGAAGCGGCAGAAGCGGCGCGAAGAACCGGAAGTAGATGTGGAAATCACCGCCGACATACAGGACAAACAGCACGTAAACCCCGAAGACAAGCAATGGCAGCAGGTTACGCCAGAAATCCGACCCGCGCACCCTTGCCAAAACCGCGATGAACGGCAGCATCCATATCCACGCCCGTGAGTCGGAGAAGAACCCCAATGTATATATCCAGCCTATTCGCAGCGCTTCCGAAAGCGAGTAATTGACCTTCGCGTAGTATGTGTTCGGCAGCAATGCATGGAATGTTGCATAGCGGAATGCAATGAACACAAGCAGCGGAATGAAGCACAGGAAGAACCACATTATATATGACCGGAGTTTTGTGTCGTCCTTCATCGCCGGGCGGAATTTCAGGATGAGGAAGAGGACGAAGAAGATGATTCCCTCTGGGCGCGTTATCGCCAGCAGGAAACATATTATTCCCGAAAGGGGAAACCGGGGGATGTCCTCACTCTCCCTGAAATGCAGGTGAACGAGTGTCATGATGAGGAATGAGAACAACGCAGGTTCAAGGCCGCCCTGGTACCAGTAGATCAACGGCGGGCTGAATGCGATCATCGCCGGTGGAAGCAGGTTGAGTATTCCGCTGCGCCCGGTGATGTCCCTTACCGCGAGGTATGACATGTACATCGTCCCGATGCCAAGCATGATCCCGACGACACGTCCCGTGGCAACGAGGTCACTCCCTGCGCCGTGGAATATGTAGAGAATCAAAAGCCACAGGAAGTTGGAATAACCTTCAACCGGCTCTTCCGAAGTATTGAAGACGAACCCGTTTCCATCAACCAGGTTTACGGCATACCGGAAATCGATGAATGCGTCTTCCTCGAGGAAAACGAAACCAACCACGCAGTTGATTATGAAGATGAACATCAGGATGCCGAGGATAATGATATCCCGTGTCACAAGGTCCATCGGTTTGATGGTCGTGGTTCGACTCGAAGGAGGCTTATCGGTCTCGCGTAACCGTTCAAGTATTCCAGTGGATTTTCGCATATGTATTATTAATATCCTTATACAACTGATATATTATCGAATATCAGTCGATTAAATCATCTAAAAGTTCTTATAAGTATCATCATTGAATTCGCGGTTTATTAGCATTTATTCAGCTTTTAACGGAGTGAGGAGGTTATATTTTCATCAAAGGGGTGCGATAATATTAAGGATGAAACGCCCGTAAGGGCGTAGCCTGCGTATGTCAAATGCTACGGAAAAAGTAAGCGAGTATCTTTGCATGGCCGAGCATTCCGCCAGGGACGGTCTGCATGGGCTGGCATTAGAGCATCTCGAAGCGGCGGAAGAACTGCTCGATGGGATACCCGAGGATGAGCGTACCGTCACGGATGAGTTGCGCGTCAAGATACTCAACAACCGTGGTATCGTTTTCAAGAACTCCGAGAATTTTGATGAAAGCCGCGAGTGTTTCCTGAAAGCGCTTCACCTGATCGATAAGAATGACCTGATTAATCCGAAGCTGCCAGTGGGCGTGTACCTGAATCTTGCCAACCTGTTAAGTCGCAAGCGTCAGTTCAACCCGGCATTGGAGCACTTCAAGAATGCCCTTGATGCCGCGGAGAAACTTGATGAAAAGGAAGCATCCGACATAAAGTGCAAGATCCACAACAACCTTGCCCTGTTCTACTGTAATTTCGGGGAACGTGAAAAGGCGAACGCGGAGTTGGACAAGTGCCTTGAATTCAAGGGCAGCGATGAATTCCGCATCGACTTCGAGAAGGAACGTCACGCCTGGATACGCACCAACCTCGGCTTCATACATTCCGAACTCGCCGATGAGAAGGAGCTTACCGACACCTCGGCGTCGTCGACGCTCAGGCGGGCTGCGCTCGGTTTCTTCCGCGAAGCTCTCGATATATACCACTCCATTAACAACGGCTTTATGGAAGCCCGGACGTTGTTGAGCATTACTGTTGTTGAACGTCGTCTCGGCATGAAAAAAGATGCGGCCGGGCACCTGGACAATGCCCTGTATATTGCCGAACGTCTCAGGAGTGAAAAACTGAAAGCAATGGTTCTCGAACAATGCGTGATCTTTCATTTCAGCTTCCCGACGCCTCAATTCAGCGGCTCACTGGACGAACTGTTCACGCTGTTGGAAAAGGGTCCCAGCCATTTCGCCGAACGTATCCTCCGACGTATCGAGGAGCGTGCGCGGCGTGCGGGGAAACCGGATGTGCTGCGAAGGATACGCCGGAAATTGCGCTCGGATTCCGGCGGGCAGGGAGCCAGGGACGGGGTTGATAATCCTGTGACTTCAGAAGGCTCGTAAGGCGGGGTAATCTTTTTCAGGAGCTTACACTGGCAAGTTATGGATCCGGTTAAAAAAGCCTTGACGGTCGGATTCCGTAACCGGATCGAGAAGATCCTCAGGAACTGTTTAGTGCACTTCTCGGGGACGATTGCCATCCTTACCATCTTCGATGAACAGGATGAGCATTTTGCCGTAACCACATATCAACGGTCGCCTAATATCGATTGGAACAATATAAACCAGCTAATCAATGATGCCCAGAAGGCCCGTCCGCAAATATTCACGCCTCCCGATATCCCATCATCCGATAAGAACCTTCACGAAACACTCGCGCTCCTGAATGAAGACGGTCTCAGCCTGATCGTATCGAGCCCCCTGCAGGTCAACAATGAACTTGTAGGCGTGGTGAATATCTTCGGCGAAAGGATGGCTGAAAATCTCGTCATTTCGGACCCGATGGTCGTATTCGAGGGCTATATGGATCTCGCCGCCGAGGTCATCATTGATGAGAGGGCTTACCGGGCAGGCGCTGGGGCAAAGCCCGACGCCGATGGAATAATACGCGAACTGCCGGTCGGTATCCTTATGACCGATTCTGTCGGAAGTATCATTCATATAAACAGGGCGATGGCCGATATGCTCGATATCGCCCCCGATGTGGAACTCGGCCGGGATATACGTGAGAGTACGATCTTCGGACCGAAGAGGGCCTACCACTATGCAAAACTCCTCGAAGAGAGCGTCCATTTCGAGTTCATAAACCGCTATGCAACCCCGCTTGGCGGAGAGCATTTCATCAAGGTCAAGGGCTATCCCTACCCTCGGGGCGGTGTTACGCTCGATGGTATGCTGGTCATGGCCCATGATATCACCGAGGATATAGAAACCCGCAAGAAACTCACACTGCAGGAAAAGAAGCATATCAGCCAGATAAAACTCGCCAAGGATCTCCAGCAGGACTACTTCCCACCCAACTTCCAGAAGAAACGGATCAAGCTGGCCACCAAGCTTGTCAGCGCAAAGGAACTCGCGGGCGACTTTTTCGACACCTTCGACCTTGGGCCGAACAGCCTGGGCGTGGTCATTGGCGATGTGGTCGGCAAGGGCATCCCGGCATCTCTTATGGCAATGAGCGTCCTGGGAATGATCTCGAATGCCCAGGGCAAGATGACCAGCCCGATGGAAGTGCTGGCAAAGGTCAACGCGGAACTGGTCAACCGGATAAAGGGGGATTACTGGTACGCCACGGCCTTCTTCGCCAAGATACATGTCGAGAACCTGACCATGACATTCGCCCGGGCCGGTCACGAACTGCCTATTCTCTGGAGCGAGTCGGAAAACAAATGCCATTTCCTTGAGGGCAACGGCCTTCCCCTCGGTATGTTCCACAATGCCGATTACGAAACCTGCCAGGTACAGATGGGCGAGGGGGATAAGCTCATTCTCTACACCGACGGCCTTTGCGATATCCTGAATGATGAAGGCGAACGGTTCGGCAACCAGCGTCTGGTTGACCTTATCACACGCTATTCGGCGCTGTCCGCCAAGAACCTGTTGAAGGTCATCGAGTTGAATGTCGCTAAATTCAAGGGATCGCATCCGCAGATGGATGACATGGCTCTCATCATCATTTCGGTCGTGCCGGATTCGTGGAACCTCCTGTCGATACCGCCATACACCTACAACGAGATTCTCGAGAACATTATCCGTGAACTCACACTGAAAAATGTTTCGGATGATGTCATCTTCAAGGTACGCCTGAGCCTTGATGAATGCATCACCAACGCCATCAAGCACGGCCACCGGTCGAATTACCTCGAAAAGGTCCATATAAGCTACATCATCGACTCCGAGAAGATCGTAATTCAGATTAAGGACAGGGGGGAAGGATTCGATTATGCGTCTCTGCCCGACCCGACCGTTATCGATAATTTAGCCCTGCCGGAGGGAAGGGGTGTGTTCCTCACCATGCAGGTGATGGACAAAGTGGAATTCAACGATATGGGCAACCAGGTCACCCTGACAAAATATTTTGCCAATACCGAGGAATAATTTGTAACCTTTGACTATTTCCACGGTCTAAATTGTCATGAATATGAAGTTATTGTCGAATATCTTCTTAGGGACTCTAACAGAATGAGTAATGCCTTAAATACATGGTGTTTCGGGAATTTATTCCCGAAACCCTTTGAACAGTATCCGGAACAGTTTCGGGAATAAATTCCCGAAACACCATTTTCATTATGTTAGATGTCCTTATGACAATTTTCTTGAAGATGCTATTAATGAGAACGTTGGCTTCAATATCAATAGTTCCTGACCCATGTTTTACCGGGTGTTTTGACACCCGTTTGACCATAAGTTAAAATGCCGAAATCTAAATAATGACAAGGAGAGAGAGAATGCGAAAGAGTATAATTTTTCTGATTGCAATGGTATTGTCCCTTATGCTTATATCCGGTGTAAGCGCGCAGGGAATGTTCGGCGAAGCGCCGCCCTGGATCGATGACGTACCCCAGATGGATCCCACCCCCTGGGAAGTGGGTCAGTTTGCCGCATATAATATTGATATTGTGGTCGAGGGTGAATCCATCAATGCCGATATGCGTTTTGCCATTATCGGTGAAGAGGAGATCAACGGCGATAATTTTTTCTGGTTTGAATTTGATATCTACAATATCGGTGACTTGCCGGACGATCTCGGTATGATGGGTGGAGAATTCGAAATATTCAAACTCCAGCTCCTCATGAAGGAATATGATATGAAGGCCGCCCAGGAAGATCCCGAAGCCCTCATGAAAGACCTTTTCGGTATGGAAATCATCAAGGGGGTCATCTTCCAGCTCAATGACGAAACACCGATGGAGATCGACATGTCGTTCCTTCAGATGATGGCACCAATGATCGAAATGTCCATGGAAATGGGCATGGACGACGAAATGGTGGATCACCAGGCCGCTATGTGGGAAAACGCTGACTGGGGATATGAGTATGAGGATATCAGTACCGCGGCGGGTTCTTTCAACGAGGCCCTGCATCTGTGGTTCAAAGTCAATGACGAGACGATGGCAATGAATATGAATATCTTTTCCCACCAGGATGTTCCCCTTATGATGATGGTTAAGTTGGACGGAGTGGTTCATGAGCCGACATCCGGTGAAGAAGTTAATATGGACTTTGAGATTATCGATTACGGCTATGATGCCGATGGCTGGATCGAGGGTGAGCCCGAATTATTCTCCTTCGATATGATGGGAGATATGATGGGCGGAATGATGGGTGGTATGTAACCGTTGACTTTGTCTGCGGCTTTGAGTACCATTCATTGGTCAGGAAACCTGATAATAGTTGATTTTGGAAGATTAGGTGATTGGTTATGGAGATTAAATACCGGACTGAGAAGGGTAATGTTTTGGTTGTGGACGTCGAGGGTGACTTGGACGCGAGGGTTGCGGCCGATCTCAAGGAAGGGTTGAACGGGAAGATCGATGAGGGAAGCAGTTGGCTGCTGATTAACCTGACGGAAGTGCCCTATATGGACAGTGCGGGGTTAGGTGTGCTGGTAAGCGGTCTGAAAAACACGAACCGCAAGAGCGGCGATCTGCGCGTTTACGGATTGCAGCCGGATGTGAAGAATATCTTTGAGCTGACGCGGCTGAACAAGGTCTTCCAGATTTTCGACAACGAAGAGACAGCACTTGAGAGTTTCGGCTAAAGTTGATATGCCCGGTATAGATTAGAGTTCTGAATAGGCCTTCGGGCCTATTTTTCTTTACTTGACGAGAGCGGAGAGAAATGATAAATGCCCGGTCTTTATTCGGTCACAACTTGGTCATTTCCCAATTTCGGGGAAAACTTTTCACGCAAATCCGCTATCATTAATATAGAGGTGGAATAGTGTAATATGCTACAGCCTTCCCGTATATCCGTTTTTCTCTCGGTGCTGAAGAAGTTCTGCGCAGGACTTGCCATCTTCGGCCTGATCGGTTGGCTCATCTGGGTAAGCACCCTGAAGGCCGCCGAGGTGAAGGAAAAGACCTTTGGCGAAGGAGAGGATTTCGAAAAGACCGAGATCGACCAGCCGATCGCATACGGTTACCGTGAAGGCGCCCTGCTGTGGCGTATGACCGGCCTGAAAGCCATCGAGATCAAGGAAACCCAGAAGTCCACCGTCAACCGGATATACCGGATGACATTCTACAAGGAAGGGGAACCGAACCTCCATGCTTCGGGCGACACGGGCTACTGGGACAAGAGCCGTGAGAAGCTGATTCTTCGCGGCAATGTTGTTTGCGAAAGCGAAGACGGCACCACCATCCTCAGAACGGAAGAGATGATCTGGTATGAAAAAACAGAGAACATCAAGTGCCCGAAACCCATCGACCTGTGGGTCGAAGATAACCACATTACTGCGGATGCACTCTTTTCCGATAAGGATTTAGTGGTCCTGGATTTCGTCAGCAACGTCAAGCTCTTTGTCGTCGGCCTCGAGGGAGAGAGCTTTATCACGAAGGAGGAAGTGTTCCCGGTTGAAACCGTGGAAGAACGCAAGAAGGCCAAGAAGGGCCTTACCGTTGAATGTGAATATCTCTTCTACAATAAGGACACGAAATATATCCGATGTTACCCGAATGTTCCCAAGACAGTGGTGAGCAAATACCGGTTGGGAGGCTCTACCCAGGTACCGCAGTATGACCTTGCCGTGGATCCCGATACGGGCAGGATCCAATGGAAGCAGATTCCCACCGACCCCGGGGATAAATTCACCGAATCGACCTTTGAAATTAAGGACGGGAATGAACTTGAGAACTTTGAAGTGGAAGACATCGGCGAATCCTTAGGCTGGGAAGAGCCGGGAGGGATGACTGAAGCCGAGAGAATTCAACTGGAATCGGAAACCGAAGCTCCTGATGACTCCGGGGTGGAATCCGGCGGCGGCATCGGGCAAATGCTGATTCAATCGCCCGATGAGTATGTACCGGGGCGTATCTTCGCGCACCAGGAAAAGAAGCGGAAGAAAATCTGGTGCGACTTCATGGAGATATTCCTCGACGAGAAGAAGATTAAATCCAGGGGGGATGTCAGGTTCGAGGCACGAGACCTGAAGGATGAGGAACGTCCTCCGCGTGGGAAGGTCGGCAAGGCCATACAGTCGTCATACACATGGGTCGATGCGAATTACATGAATTATTTCTGGGATGATGAAATCGTCGATGCCTGGGGCGATGTCCATGGCTGGCAGGACGAGAAGGATTTCAGCTCCGCCAATATGACCTATTCGGATATCCTCGGCATCATGGTCCTTTTCGAGGATGTCGTGGTCAAACAAATCGCGGGCATGTGGCTCGAGGAGCACGAGATACTCGAAGATATTGAGGATGAAGATGCGCGGGATGATGCGCAAAAACCAACCACGGTATTTTCAAATACCGCGCTCAGCTACACCGAATCCGACTGGTCGTTCGGATGGGGCGATGTGCTGTTCGAACAGAAGGAACAGAAAATACGCGGCAGGCGCGTGGAGTATGACGACAGCAGCGAAACAATGGTGATGTACGAGGACGTCCAGTTCAAGAACGAGGACGGCGAATGGATGCTTGCCGATAAGTTGACCATGGATTTCTATCTCGAACAGTATATCGTGGAAGGTGCTCAGAGTCAGGTTAGAATGCTGGTTCCCGAAGAGTATCGCGATGATCTTGATGAATGGGAGAAGGATCGAGAGGGAATCGTTGATGATGAATCGGTGGAAGAAACCCCGAAGGATAACGAGATTCCCAAGGATAAAGAAATACAAGAAGATGAGGAGATTCCTGTAACGGAGGGTGAATAATCTACTAATGGGTGTCGCGCATTTTACGAGATGTGAGGTTCGGTACTGGTCACCTACAAACTTCGAAGACTCGTTTGTAGGCGGCACCCGCCGCACACTTCTATGTGAAATGCGTACTGTAACCTTCAGTGTGAAATGGTTGCCGCACCCTTCAGGATGCGATTCCGGAATTAATTAATGTCTTTAGCTTGGAAAATATTAGTCATTCTATTCATCGTTGCCATCCTGACGATTGCCGCGGTGATGATCTTCTCCTCTTCTACAACACAACCCCAACCTGAGCTGTCCGCAGCCGAGATAGAAACAATTGCCCCCGGGGATGAACAGCCTGAAGGACAACCCGGGCTTACTCCAATCGAGCAGCCCCGGGAAATTCCACAATCCGGTGAAGGTGAGATAACCTACATACATGGTGCACCCGATGATTCGGCTCAGCCCGAATCCGACACGCACATAGGTTTGGGTGACATTATGCCCGGTAGCATCGCTGGACGGGACGACGGCCAAACCAGGCCGGGGTTCCCGGGTACCCATCCTACCGATGGAACGATCCCATCTCCCGGCGGGGAGCAAACCATTATCTCTCCGGGCGAAGACGACGGGTCGGCAGCCACTTTCGGCCTGGACGGGCTGACGGGCATCCCCGATTTACAGGGCATATCTCCGGGTGCCGGGCCGGGCGCATCGGGGGCATCAACACTGTTTCCCGATGGAGGTATTCAATCCGGGCTGCCGTTCGATATCGGTTCGATGGATCCCGGCACCGGAACGTCACCGCCTTCCGGAATCCCGCTGCCTCCCACCGGAACATCTATTCCGTCACTCGATGAGGCGGTTCCCGATGAACTTGACGCGGCTGTGCAGGAACGCGTCGGTAAACGCTTCGTCCTTCCCCCCATAATCGGCGGTAATCTCCTGACAACGGTTATCGGCGACAAGAAATTCACACTGGTTTATGCCGATTTTATAGATTCGGACAAGATCGAAGGCATAACTAAACTGCGGGGAAACGTGCGTATCCAGTACAAGGACAACATCATTGAAAGTGATAAAGCAATCATCCACAAGGAGGAAGACTGGGCGCGTTTCTTCGGCGAGAGTGGGGTGTTTGCCAAGAATGATGACGGTGAGCTTCGCTGCGATAAGTTGATAGCCCACTTCGATACGAAGATCGTCGACATGTTCGGTCCGGTTGACATCATCCGCTATGCAAATACCGAGGATGAGCTCGATCGTCTTCCCGATGACGCGACACGGCGTGAAAAAATTGAACGCGCTCTCAAGAAGAAGGAGACGCATATCACCTGCACCGATGCCGAGTATGCCTGGGGTGACAAAATAGTCGATCTGCATAACGGCGTGAGGATCGAGCAGGAAGATAAATATATCGAATGTGAAGAGCTCCACTCCGAAAGCAAGACGGAAAAAGGTCTGCTGACCGGTGATGTGGTTCTCCACCAGGATAACGGGCAGTGGTTATTCGATGAGAAAGTCATTACCGATGAGGACAAGAAGGTAACCCAGGTCGTGGGTAGGGAAGAAACCACCGTTTATTGCGACGAACTCGAATACAAGGGCGAGGAAGATTGGTATCAGCTTCGTGATAATGTCCACGGTATCCAGCCTGACAAAGAAGGCAAATGCGATACTCTTACACTCGACGACTCGGAGGATGTTCATCTCCTCACCCTCGATGAGGATGTATGGCTTCACCAGGAAAACGGCGACTGGTTGTTCGAAGCGGAACTCATCGGCGAGGATGAGTCGGACGATGTTAAGGATGATGCCCGTAAGTGGGCCACCCTCACCTGCGATGAGCTTGTGATTCACACTGATACCGAGGATGCCGAGGCTACCGGCAGCGTGTATGTTAAGCAGGAACACCAGGAGGGCATGTCTGACAGGGCGTTCTATAAACGTGAGTATGACATGCTTCACCTGGTGGGCAACGTGGAAGTCCAGCGCGAGGAAAAGAACACTGTCTTTGCGGAAGAGGTGTTCTTGTTTTTGACCAGCCGGATATTCGAAGCCCGCGGCAATGTCCGCTCCACGGCGTGGGTGGATGTCGAAGAGGAAGACCGGAAGAGGGAAGAGGAGAAGAATAAAGGGGTTGAGGAGTAGCGATGCAACTTTACATGCTCGTATTTCGTCTACAGCAGGATGTTGAAAAAACGATTCATGCGGATTGAGGGGACTGTCCCTCACGCGGAAGAGGCATGAATTGACGCCTGACGTTCATCGCGTGGGGACTGTCCCCGAATCAGGCGAGTTCTCATGTATCGGGAGATGATCAACATAACAATCTCCCCTTACTAAAAGCGGGAATATTATATATGATGTAATGTGATTTTATTTCAGCGGGGAAACCGCGTTTGTGCGGTTTACAAATTGGAAGAAAAGGTAACGGTTTGGTATTTATACGGACAATACAGTCTAATCTCAAAGCGAAAGGCGACTTCAAGAAGTTCTGGCTGATCGTCGAACAGATAAACGCTCTCGAAGCGAGTTTCGAGGCGTTAACCGATGATGAGCTTCGGGCGAAGACCGATGAGTTTCGTGAGCGGATCAATAAACATGTTCGCGAGCATAATCCCGCCAATTCCAAGGAAGAATTGAAATTGGTGGAAAAGGCGATGGACCTGATCCTTCCCGAGGCCTTCGCGGCTGTAAGGGAGTCATCCAAGCGTTTCCATGAGGAGCAGCAACGTCACTTCGATGTCCAGCTCATCGGCGGGATAGTCCTGCACCAGGGGCGTATCGCCGAGATGAAAACCGGTGAGGGCAAAACCCTTGCATCCACCCTTGCATTGTATCTCAACGCCATTCCGAAGGGCCACTGCGCGCATTTAGTTACGGTGAACGACTACCTCGCGGCACGCGACGCCAAATGGATGGGACCGGTGTATGCAGGACTCGGGCTGACCGTGTCGGCGCTTCATAACGGCCAGGATAAAAAAATCAGGCGGGAATGTTACGACGCCGATATCATCTACGGCACGAACAGCGAATTCGGTTTCGATTACCTGCGTGACAACATGGTCACCGATTTCGACCACCGGGTCCAGGGGAAACTGAATTTCGCCATTGTTGACGAAGTTGACTCGATCCTCATTGATGAAGCACGTACACCGCTTATCATCTCAGGCACTGCCGAGCGTTCCAACGACCTCTACCGGACCATGGCCACCATCATACCCCGTCTCAAGAAGGTGGAGGTCGAAGATGGCCCGGGTGATTATGATGTAAACGAGAAGGAACACAACTCCACCTTCACCGATGACGGAGTTTTAAAAATCGAGAAGTTGCTCGGAGTGGATAAACTCTTCGACGGCGATAACACGCTCCTTTCACACCATGCACTGACTGCTTTGAAAGCCCACACCCTGTTCAAACGTGATGTAAGCTATGTTATCGAAGACGGCAAGATCATCATCGTCGATGAATTCACCGGCAGAAAGATGTACGGTCGCCGCTATTCCGAGGGCCTTCACCAGGCCATCGAGGCGAAGGAACATGTAAAGATAGAGAATGAAAGCCAGACGATGGCCACCATCACCATTCAGAACTACTACCGACTCTACAGTAAATTGGCCGGTATGACCGGTACCGCGAAAACCGAAGAGGAAGAGTTCCTGGAAATCTACAGCATGGACGTCGTTGTCATCCCGACTAACCAGCCGATGGTGCGCGATGACATGCCCGACCAGATTTACAAGAACAGCAAAGCGAAATTCGAAGCGGTCTTAAAAGATATTGAGGAATGCCACGGCAGGGGTCAGCCCACACTTGTCGGCACCATCGCGATTGAGACATCAGAGGAAGTCTCATTAATATTGAAAAAGAAGAAAATCCCCCATGAAGTCCTCAACGCGAAGCACCATGAGCGGGAAGCGCAGATCATCAAGGATGCGGGCCAGTACGCCGCGGTGACGATTGCCACGAACATGGCCGGGCGCGGCACTGATATCAAGCTCGGCCCCGGTGTTATTGAGGCGGGCGGCCTGCGCATCATCGGCACCGAGCGTCACGACTCCAGGCGTATCGACAACCAGCTTCGCGGACGCGCGGGGCGCCAGGGCGACCCCGGTTCATCCCGGTTCTACCTGTCCCTCGAAGACGACCTGATGCGCATCTTCGGCCCGGATCGAATAAAGAACGCCATGAATATGCTCGGCCTGCCGGAAGATGTCCCCATCGAGCATAAATGGATTACATCCGCTATCGAGAATGCACAGAAGAAGGTCGAGGCGCACAACTTCGAAATACGAAAACACGTTCTGAAATATGATGACGTGATGGAGAAGCAGCGCACATCGATCTACCGGGAGAGGAACCAGATTCTCGAAGGCATGAATATCAACGAGGAGCTGCATCAGTGGCGCGAGGATGTTGTTGATCATAATGCGGAAAAATATATGGATCCAAAGATCACCCGCGCCGATCAGAAGCCGGTGGAATTCCTTCATGATTGCAAAACGGTGTTTCCGATCGGTAAACGCATTGAACCCGAAGATATCAAGGATATACCGCACGAGCAGTTGATCGAGATGGTCAAGAAATTAGCTCATGAGTTGTATGAGGCGAAGGAAGCCGATGTCGGACCGGAGGATATGCGGAAGCTGGAGCGTTACATTGCGCTGAATGTTATCGACAGGATGTGGGTCGATCACCTGTACGGACTCGACGGACTTCGCACGGGTATCGGCCTTCGGGCGTATGCACAGGTTGACCCGCTGGTGGCATATACGAAGGAATCATTCTTTATGTTCAAGGCGCTCTGGGAAACAATCAAGGAAATGGCACTCAGGACCATCTTCCAGGCCAGGCTCGTGAAGGAAGAGAAATCGGTTTACAGTAACCTGAGTGAAACCCATGGCGATGGTACTCCCGTGAAGCGTCAGCGGAAGGTAGCCAAGAAAGTTGGACGTAATGACCCCTGCCCATGCGGCAGCGGAAAGAAATACAAGAAATGCTGCGGGGCGAGTGATTGATTGAGTGAGAAAGGCAGAATATTCATCCTCGATTTGTTTGCCGTCTTATTGGCGGCAGTTTTACTTTCCCTTCCCGATGTCGCCGCCTATTTCTGGCCTGCGGGCTTCATCGCCGTGGTACCGCTGCTCCTGAGGATCCATAAACGAACGCACGTTGTACGGTTCTTCATCCCGTTCTTTGCGTTCTTTCTCTACCTGACGTGGGTGATGATCTGGGTCAGCCAGTACGGAATTCATTGGATGGTCCTTGAAAACCTGATGAACTCGATCTCATACGCTCTCGTGTTCGTGCTCTATTTTTTCATCCGCGACAAACTTAAGACCGATTTGTGCTTCACCATACTTCCGATGCTCTTCGTCGTCGCTGAATATTTCAAGAGCCTTGGATTCATCGCGTTCCCGTGGCCCTATCTGCATCACGGTCAATATGCCAACCTGCCGTTTATCCAGGTCGCCGAATTCACCGGCGCATGGGGAGTGACATTTCTGCTCATCTGGTTCAGCACCGCGCTGTTCGGCATAATCACCGCCCCGCGTAAGGGCAGGGCCTTGATCGCCGCAATCCCCATGTTGGCGGCGATTACCGGTTTCTACTTGTATGGATACGGGGTGGTGCAAAACCAGCTTCCCGAAGGGGACGTGGAAGTGAGCATCTTCCAGCGTAACGCCAATACCCAGGATAACTGGTCATGGATTTACAACGAAAAAGCCTGGCAGGATTACAGCAGTATGACGATCCACGAGTGGAGCGAGGAATTGAACTTCCAAAAGGGTGGGTTTATCGTCTGGCCGGAAGGAGCCGTCCCTGATGCGCTCGACGATTTTCCGCTCGATCCCGAACGTGGCACGCGCCGGGAGTTGATCGTAAGGCTTGCTCAACAAATGGGCAAAACGTTCGTGATGGGTACCCAGACCCGGGACGAACGCGGCCCCTACAATACCGCCGCCGTCTTCGGACCGGATGGAAGGCTTCTCGACACATATCGGAAAGTGCATATTGTGCCGTTCGGTGAGGTCATCCCGCTCGAACATGTTATCAAATCATGGTTCCCGGCTTACCCATGGGGCTCCGAAAGCCTTGCTGACGGGCGTGAAATGAAGGGGATCGAAACACCCGAAGGCAGGGTCGGGATCGTCATATGCTACGAATCATTCTTCCCGGATCTCACAAGACGTATCGTGGCCGATGATTGCGATTTCCTGTTTCTCATCACGAACACATCCTGGTTCGGGGAATCGAAGGCGAGTTCCCAGCACGCGCACTATGATGTATTCCGTGCCGTGGAAAACCGAATATGGCTCTCCAGGGCCGCTACGACCGGCGTTTCGAGCTTCATCGACCCGTACGGCCGGCGATACGATGAAACAGAACTTTATGAAAAGGATTCACGGTCCCGGAAAATATATGCCCGGAAATTCGTCACATTCTACACCCGATACGGCGACTGGCTCCCGATCTTGTGCCTTGCTATCTCGCTTGTTATGCTTACTATAAGCGTCTACCGGAGAAATGATTAGCAGGATGCTGAAAAAGGTTATTTGTGCAGGCGTTGGGGGACTGTCCCCGCGTCTTGGTGAAGGTTAATGGAGGATATCTTATGAAACGGCTACTTCTTATCATTTCAGTAGTGCTGATTCTCTTTGCTTTTTCAGGCTGCGATATACAGGGACATGTCATCCGTGGTTCGGGGGTCATCATAACCGAGCAGCGGGATGTCAGCGGTTTTACGGAAGTGGATATATCGGTCGCCCTTGATATTACAATCGAGCAGACCGGTGAGGAATCGTTGGAGCTTGTTGGGGATGATAATATTCTTGCCCGGATCACAACCGAAGTTACCGGGAACCGATTGAAAATCTATCTCAAGGACAGGGTTCTCACACATCTCTCACCGACGGAAGATATAAAAGCACGACTGACCGTAAAGGATATCTCCAAAATCGACCTTTCAGGTTCGGCGGAAATTACCGCCAACGACCTGAGCACCGTCGCTCTCGACATTGATATAAGCGGCTCGGCTGAAGTGATGATGAGTAACCTTGATGTGGATGACCTGGATATTGAACTTTCCGGTTCGGGCAAATTCAAGCTTTCAGGAAGGGCCGATGTGCAGTCCATTGATATCAGCGGTTCCGGTGATTATGACGCCCGGGACCTGGTGAGCAAGGAATGTTATATTTCCATTGCAGGCAGCGGTGATGCCACGGTGAATGTCACCGATTTCCTCTCTGTCAATGTTGCGGGCAGCGGTGATGTCAAGTACCTCGGCGATCCGAGGGTTAGCTATAGCGTCGCCATTTCAGGCTCCTTGACGAAACTTGAGTGACGCGCGGACTGAAAGGAAAGCTTCAATCAGGGGCAGACCGGATTGCAACTCCCAACGCGGCACTATACAGCGGGTAGCGGGTATCTGCCGGGTATTCAATATCTATCGTGTATTGCGTATCTACCGGGTAGCGCGTTACCGGGTATTGCGAATCTATCGGGCCTTGCGTATCTATCGGGTATCGCGTTATCGGGTAGCGCGTATCTAGAGGTCGCTCTGCGACCGATGATGCGCGCTCATGCCATAATACCGCTGTCCTCAAAGACTCGGATAGCGGTGGCACGCGGATGGGGACATTAAAAAGACACGCCCAATGCCGAAGACGG